>DATLKW010000306.1:0-3206 GCA_035538175.1 Gemmatimonadales bacterium
AGGAGGTCGATGGCTCCCCCGGGGTCCCCGAGGAGGGTGTGCGCGAAGGCTTCGATCGCGGGCAACTCCTGCACGGGGTCGACCTCCCGCCCCCCCCGGGCGGCGACGAGCACGTGTCGGGCGCTGTCCTTGAGCCCGGCGCGGGCGAGCACCGCCCCCACGAGCATCTGGGCTTTATGATGCTCGGCCGAGCGCCGCGGCAGGGGCGAAGTGGAATCGATGCGGACGAGCACCCGCCAAGCCTCCGCCGCATCGGCCCGCGCCACGTCCGTGGTCATGAGGTACAGCTGGCATTCGGCGAAGCGGTAGTCCCGCGCGAACCGCCGCTCCCCTTCCAGGCACCACCGCTTCGCTTGGGTGAATTGCTCCAAATCGTAGGAGCCTATGAACAGCCGCCACACGACGTCGGGGGCTGTGGTGAGGTACGCATCCCGCTCGTAGGCCTGGCGCGCTGCGAGGAGCGCGGCGGCGACGTCCTCCGTCTGGTAATAGAGGTAGCTGAGGGCGCTCCAGGCACCCGCACGGCCCGGATCGAGTTTGACGGCGGTCTCGAGGTCGCTCTTCGCGCCGCTCAGGAGGTCGGAGCTCTGGGCCGGGTCTTTCGCCAGCTGGTAGGCGTAGGCATAGAGGCGCGCGGTGCCGCGCAACTCGAGCGCCGCGGCGTCGGTCGGCGCGCCGGCGAGGGCACGTTCGGCGTGCCCCGTCGCGACGTCGACCCAGCGGCTGCGCTCGCGGCGATCGGCGGCGAGGCGCGCGCGTTGGTAGGCGATTTGGCCCCGCAGCACCGTCGGATCCACCCAATCCGGATCCGCGGCCTCCGCGGCGGCGGCGAGCGAATCGGCCGCCTGGAAGGCGGCGACGGTGCGGGCGAGGCTGTCCCGCTCGAGCCACCCCTCGGCGTCCTTGCGATGGCGCTTCGCCTGCTCCAACAGGGACCAGGCCGTGGCCACGCTGGTGCCGAGTCGTGCCGCCCGTAGCTCGAGCTCCTCCCCGAGCCGCTCGCGCAGGAACGCCGCGACCCGAGCGACCAGTGTGTCGCGTGTCGCGAGCGGATTCCCGGCTGCCAGCTCGAAGCTACCCCGCTTGTAGTCAGCACCGCTCGCGCCGTCGACCAGCCGCACCGTCACGCGGACCCGGCCCCCCGCTTCATCCACGCCCCCCTGGACCAGGGTCCCCGCGCCGAGCGCCCGCGCGACGCTGTCCGGCGGGGTCGGGGCATGGCGATAGGCCCGCACGCCGTTCTGGGACGTAACGACGAGCGGCTCGATGCGGCTGAGTTCGGCGATGAGCGCCTCGGTCAGCCCGTCGGCCAGGTAGCCGAGCTTCCCGTCCCGGCTCTGGTCCTCGAAGTACAGCACGGCCACGTGGCGGGGATCGAGTCCACCCGCCGGCGCGCCCGACGCGGCGCGCCGCCGCATGACGAGGCCTGCCGCAAGGGCCAGCACACCCACGCCGGCGAGCACGGCGAGCGCGAGCCGCGACGGTCGTCGTCCGGTCTGAGCGCTCGCCAGACTCGCCCGGCGTGCGGCCCCGGTGGCCGCGGACGGGGTGTTTAACGCCTCGGCGAACATCGCGGTGGTGGGAAAGCGGTCTGCGGGGACTTTCGACAGCGCGCGCAGGATCGCCGCTTCGACGGCGTCCGGAATGGTGTTGCGCACGATCGAGGGCGGGGAGACTGAGTCGAGCGAGTGGCGGGCGATCACCGCCTGGACGGTCGGCCCGGTGAAGGGTGGCTCACCCACGAGCATCTCATAGACCACGCAGGCGAGGCTGTACTGGTCGCTCCGCCCGTCGAGCTCTTGCACGCCCGTCCCCTGCTCTGGACTCATGTACGCCGGTGTGCCCATGACCGTGCCGGTCTGGGTGAGCTGCGCGCCGCCTCCCGCCGCCGTCACGGCGCGCGCGATCCCGAAGTCCGCGACCACGGCCGTGCCCCCGGACAAGAGGATGTTCTCCGGCTTGATGTCGCGGTGGACTACGCCCTGGCTGTGCGCGTAGGCGAGCGCTCCCGCCACTTCCGTGGCGATGCGGAGCGTATCCGCTAACGGCAACTGTTTCTCTCGTGTCAGGCGATCGCGCAGCGACTCGCCTTCGACGAACGGCATGACGTAATAGAGAAGGCCGCCGGCCGAGCCCGAGTCGTAGAGCGGCAGGATGTGGGGGTGTTGGAGCCGGGCGGCGATCTCGATCTCGCGCAGGAACCGGTCGCCTCCGAGCATGGCGGCCAAGTCCGACCGCACCAGCTTGATCGCCACCGTGCGGTGGTGCTTTAGGTCTTCCGCCCGGAACACCGTCGCCATCCCGCCACTCCCGACTTCCGCTTCGACGGCGTAGCGGTCGCGGAGGGCTTCGCGCAGGGACTCGAGCAGATCGGGCACGGGGCGTGCTAGCATACAGCGCCGGGCAGGCGGCCGCCAGCCGAGCCGCGCCCCGCGGGCTCGGGGAGGAGCGAGCGCCGGGCCGCGCGCCCCGAGCCTACTTGTTCGGTCGCGTGACCAGGTTCACGATCGTCTGGTGTTCCTCCGTGATCTCTCCGAGCAGGCGGAGCAGGATCTTCTCGGTCGTTTCGGCCGTCCGCTTCCAGTCGCCGCTCGCCGCGCTGACCGCCTCGTTGTCGCGCTTGATTTCGGCCGCCAGCGCGGGATCAGCTTCCAGGGCGTAGCGCCGGGTCGCCTTGTACACGTACTCGAGCTTGCGGGCCGCTTCGAAGCAATACGCGGCGAGCATGTAAAAGCGGCGCTCGGGATCGGTCCCGACCGACTCGAGCTTCGGACTCGTCTTCATCGGCCACGTGTCGACGGCGATGGCGATGGAACCGAGCGTGTTTCCCGTGGACATGACAGCCTCCTTTCAGCAGGGATCAGGGGAGAGCAAGCGGTCGCGCAGGCACGCGACGCGCTGGGTATAGAGCGCATCGCCGAGCGACCAGGTGTGCGTGAACGAATCGAGCCAGCGCGTCGCCGTGGCGCGGTCTCGCCGCGCACGGGCGAACTGCACGAGGAGCCACCGCTCGGGCGCCATGGCCGCGAGCGGGTAGTACATGGCGAACGGCTCGGCCGAGCGGGCCACCGAGCGCTCCAGGGCGCGCATGGCGCGCGTCGTGTCTCGAGCGAGCAGCGCCAGCCGGGCCTCGAGCGCCGCCTGGAGGGCGGGCGGGAGGGGGTCCGAAGGGTCGGCAGTCGCGGTCGCGCGCTCCAGGCGACCAA
>DATLKW010000307.1:0-3573 GCA_035538175.1 Gemmatimonadales bacterium
CGACCCGCACCCCCCGCCCCGCGAGCTTCGAGCGGGCGAGTGCCACCATACGAGGCGAGACATCGATCCCTGCGTAGCGTCGCCGCGGATAGCGCATGGCGAACCATGCGAGATCGGTGCCCGGGCCGCACCCCAGGTCCAGCACCGAGGCGGCCGGATGCCGCTCGACGGCACGCCGGAACGCCTCCCGCACCCGCACCAGCACATGGTTCGAGGCGTAGCGCTCCTCCGCCGTCTCGGCGAAGGCGTCGTAGTAGGCGCCGGTCTCCCGGACGTCGCGCGCGTCCGCGCGGAGCGTGGGCACGGGCGTATCATACTCACGTGAGCTACTGCCGCTACCGGCTGGACGACTTCCCGGCGCCCTCGGCCACGGGTTGGGACGCCTGGACCGAGGAGTACGCTACCCTGGTGCGGGGTCAGTGAATCGACGTCGCCGTGTTCGCCTTCGACGGCTCGCAGGCGTTGCGCTTAGTGAGCCGAGCCGCGCGACGGTGCTCCGCCGTCGCCTCGCTCCTGGTGAGTAGCGATGGTTGATGGCTCCGGAGCAAAGACATCTCCTGCACGACGGCCAGTGCGCGAGCCAGCCAGTGTGCCAGGCGCCAGGCGCCCCACGTGCCGCACCAGCCGTCCCCGATCGACGGTCCGGACCTGGTCCAGCACGATGTGGCCGCCCTTGCCGGCAAACCGGCATGGTACTCGGAAGGGATAGGCATGACTCCCGGTGGTCACCAGCGCGACGATGAAGGTGTGCAAATGGGTGTTCAGTTCGTCGGGTGAAACGACGGCGCATGGCCGAGTCTTCTTAATCTCGCCGCCGCGCGTTCGGGTTGAGGTTGACCAAGTAGACGTCGCCGCGGCGGACCGCCTCGGCTAACCACCGCAACTCCTGCTCGTCGAATCGAGAGCGAGTGACCGCCTCAAGGAGCTCACCGCCGCCGCGTTCGCGAAGCCGCCGGGCGGCCTCGGCCCAGCCCGTACGCGGGCCAGCGGCCGGTTGGATGACGACCGCTCCGGGGCGGACGCGCGGCTCGACCTCGTCGGACAGGCCGGCTTCCTCGATAACGGGCTTCGGCAGGCGAATGCCCCGCGAGTTCCCGATGCGGATCGGACGGGTTCTTATTGTCATGTGATTCGAGTGTAATCATGCAGCGCGTAGTAGTTAAGGGAGAGTGTTGACCCGTCGACGCCCGCATCGACGCGTTCTAACCACATCGGCTCCACCGGCTCCAGGGAGCGACAAGCGATAGGGGGGGTCAAAGCGGAGGTCCCCGGCGGAGCGGCTACGGGCTTGACACGTGTATATGTGCAGCATATACATCTGTGGTGCCCGGCTTCCCCGACGACCTGGCTCAATGCACCGGTTTTCAGTGGGATGCCGGTAACGCGGAGAAGAATTGGGTACTCCACCGCGTGTCGCAGGGGGAGTGCGAGCAGGTGTTCTTCAACCGCCCTCTCCTGGTGGCGCCGGACGTCGAGCATTCGGAGCCCGAGCCGCGCTACGCTGCTTTGGGGCAAACCAACGCGGCGCGCCGACTGGCCGTCGTGTTCACGATCCGGGGGACGTTGGTGCGGGTCATCTCGGCGCGAGACATGAGCCGACGAGAGCGGAGGATCTATGAGCAAGGCCAAGCGAGCGGCTAGGAAACCGCTGCCGCGCTTCACGAGCGAGGACGAGGAGCGCCGCTTCTGGGCGAAGCACGACACCGCTGACTACTTCGACTGGAGTAGAGCGGTCCGACCCACCTTGCCGGACCTCCGCCCGTCCACCGCGGCCATCTCAATTCGTCTGCCGGTCCCGCTGCTGGAGGAGCTCAAGGCCCTGGCCAATGAACGCGACGTGCCGTACCAGTCGCTGATGAAGGTTTTTCTCGCGGAGCAGGTCGCCCGGCAGCGTCGCGGGAAGCGAAAGGTGCCGGCTTGATGCTTGACAAGCACCTGAAGCTGACGGCGCCCGTCGACACGCTCGCGCTCTTGGCCGATCAGGTGGTGTGTGTCGCACGACCCCTGCCCCGACCGCTCCACAGCTCCTCGAATAGCGCGAGATAGGCCTGGACGTTCGCGCGCCACGAAAAGGGACCCGCGAGGAAGCGGCGCCGCCCCGCCACACCAATGCGCCTTGCGCGGTCGCGATCGACTGCCAGCGCACGCAGCTCCGCGAACAACACCTCATCGTCGCCCGGGGGGACCAGGATGCCGCTCACGCCGTGCTCGATGTGCTCCTCGATCCCCTCACCGCGGGTGCCGAGCGCCGGGACGCCGAGCGCCATCGCCTCGAGGTACACGGCCCCGAGCGATTCGCGCACGCTCGGCAACGCCATGACGTTCGAGCGCACGATTCGCTCGCGGGCGGCACCGCGGTCGAGCTCGCCTGTGAACTCGACCTTTTCGCCGAGCCCCAGCGCTTGGACGAGACGGATGAGCATCGGCCGCTCGGGGCCATCGCCCACGATCACCAACCTCGCGTCCGACCGCTCTGCCGCGAGCCGGGCGAACGCCCGGATCAGGTGATCCACGCGCTTGCGCGGGATGAGCCGGGTTACGGTGGAGACGGTGAAGGCCGGCGGCGGAGCTTGGGAAACGTCGGCGTCGGTGTCGATCCCGAGGGGGATGACGACGTTGCGGTGGGGACCCGCGAGTTCGACCGCATAGCGGCGGAGCGCGTCCGAGAGGTAGACGGCGCAATCGGCGCTCCGGAGCGTCCGGACGATCGCGTCCCGAACGATGCCGCTCTTCGGGGCCCAGTCATAGAGCTCATGGTCATAGAGGCTGACGACGAACGTCGCGCCGCCGATCCGCCCTAAGAGCCCGCCTGGGAGCGACACGGAATGGGCCAGCACTACGTCGGGTAACTCGGCTGCCCCCACCCCTGCATTCAAAGCGGCCCTCGCGGCCCGGGCAAAGAGCCGTCGCTCAACTGCCAGTGCAGGTCCCCGCCACACGTGGGGCACCCGCGGGTAGTGCGGATGAACCACGACCACTGGCCCGTCGCACTCCTCGTCGGGGATCCGCGTGCCGGCGAGCCAGCGCCGCACCGACCACGGCAGTGGCACCACAGCGCGCACCTCGTGTCCGGCCTCCGCGAAGAGCCGCAGCTGTTCGTCATGCGAGACCCCGCGCATCGGGAGCGCTTTCGTCGGCAGGTGCGGCGAGACCACGGCGATGCGCATTAGAGGGCCGCCGCGAGGTCCGCGAGTCGCGCGACCCAGCTGTGCTCGGCCAGCACTCGCCGACGCGCCGCCCGCCCCATCGCCCGCGCGGCCTCAGGGTGACGCACGCTCTGCCGGACGAGCGCCGCCGCCTCGGCCGCGTGACGAAAGGTCAGCACCTCTCGCCCGACCTCGAAAGCGTGTGCGATGTCCTCGTTGTGCTGCGTGAGGTAGCAGCACCCATACCCGGGGAACTCCACATCACGCAGCTTCATGTAGCTCTGGTAGGCCCCGCGGGTGTCACGGCCTTCGTTCAGCCCGAGCACCACGCGACAGCGTGAGAGAAAGGGTGTGATCTCGTCGTCGGCAAGCGCCCGGCTCCCCTTGGAGACGAGCGGTCTGAAGGCACGCGTGAGCAGGCGCTCAC
>DATLKW010000308.1:0-8879 GCA_035538175.1 Gemmatimonadales bacterium
GACGCCGTCGGCCGGCGCGGGGTCAAACCGGGCGTCTGGCGCCCCTGCGAGCGGCGGCGCGTCGAAGCTGGGCGGGCGATACTGAAACCGGGGACGGCTCGTCACAGAGGGAGAAACCTAATGCGGACCGCCCAATTCGGAATGCGGAGGGCGACGCGACGGTGGGCCGGCGCCCACGCCTCAGAGCAGCGAGCCGGGATCGCGATCGACGATGACGCCACCGCGCGGGCGCGCGCCCCACGCGCGCACCACGCGTCCCAGGGCGCGTCGCTCCGTGGCTTTGACGAGCACGTGCCAGCGCCAGCGACGCTGGAGGCGAGCGATCGGGCAGGGCGCGGGCCCGAGCACGGTGAGCGCGCCGTGCAGGCGTGCGGCATTGGCGTCCCGCAGCCAGGCGGCGACGCGCTCGGCCGCCGCCTGGGTGCGTGCCGGGTCTTCGTCCGAGGCGACGAAGCGCACGAGGCCGACGTGCGGCGGGTAGGCGGGGTTGGGGGGGGCCCGCAACGGCAACTCGACGGCGGCGAACGCGGCCACGGAGTGGGCCGCCGCCGCGCGGATGGCGTGGTGATCCGGCGCCCGCGTCTGGACAAAGACGCGCCCACCGCGGGGCCCCCGGCCCGCCCGGCCGGCGACTTGCGCGACGAGCTGGAACGTGCGCTCGGCGGCACGGAAATCGGGCAAGTGGAGCCCGGTGTCGGCGTCGACCACGCCGACGACCGTGACGTTCGGGAAGTCCAATCCCTTCGCGATCATTTGCGTGCCGAGCAGGATGTCGATGCGGCCTTGAGCCATGCGCTCCAGCACGCGGTGGTGCGCCCATTTGGAGCTCGTCGTATCGAGATCCATGCGCGCCACGCGGGCCGCGGGAAACCGCTGACCGATGAAGCGCTCCAGCCGCTCGGTGCCGAGCCCGCGCATGCGCTGGGTCTCGTGCCCGCACACGCGGCACACCCCCGGGATGGGCGCTTCGTGGCTGCAGTAGTGGCAGCGCAGCGCCGGGGGGGTTTGGTGCACCGTCAGGGCGATGGCGCAGTGGGGGCAGGTCGGGACATCTCCGCAGGCCGGACATAAGAGGAAGGTCGCGAAGCCCCGGCGGTTGAGGAGCAGGATCACCTGTTCGCCCCGCTCGAGCGCGGTACAGACCGCCGCGTCGAGCCCCGTGGTCCACGGCACCGGGCCCGCATCGGGCACGCGCTCGGCGCTCCGCAGGTCCACCACTTCGACGGGCGGGAGGGGGCGGGCGCCCACGCGTTCGGGTAGGTCGAAGCGCGCGAGCCGGCCCGTGGCCGCGAGGTGGAGGGTTTCGAGCGACGGCGTGGCACTGCCGAGAATCACGCGGGCGCCCTCCAGGCGGCCGCGCACGAGGGCCACGTCGCGCGCCTGGTAGCGCGGCGCGCTCCCCTGTTTGTAGCTCGGTTCGTGCTCTTCGTCGACGACGATCGCGGCCAGCCGGCACACCGGGGCGAACACGGCCGACCGCGGGCCCACGGCCACGCGGCGCTCGCCGCGTCGCAGCGCGTGCCACGCGGCGAGGCGTTCCCCATCGGACAGCGCCGAGTGCAGGACCGCGACCTGATCGCCAAACACGCCCCGCACCCGGGCCACGGTCTGTGGCGTCAGGGCGATCTCGGGCACGAGCACGATGGCGCCATGTCCCGACGCGACGAGGTGCCGGAGGACGTCGAGATACACCAGCGTTTTGCCCGAGCCTGTCACCCCCTGGAGCAGGATCGGAAGGTCGGCGGGCGTGGCGAGCATACCCGAGACGACGCGGCGCTGGTCCGCCGTGAGCTCGGGCGGGGGCGGGGACGAGAGCTCGGCAAACGGATCGCGCGGGCGGGGGACATTGGTGTAGCGGCCGAGCCCGGCGCTCACCAGGCCGTCGAGGGCGGTCCGCGAGAGCCCCAGTCGGGTGACGAGGTGCCGGACCGGAGCCGAGCCACCCAGGGCTTCGAGCGCTTCGTAGGCGACGCGCCGCTTGGGGGCGCGCCGGAACGCCCGCTCGCGCTCGAGCAGCGAGGGGAGCGCCTGGACGAGCTCGAGGACGCGGTCGCTGTCCTGCGCGGCCCCCGCCCCGCCCGACCGGCGCACGTGCCACAGCCCCCCGGGCAAGAGCGCCCGCAGCGCCAGGCCGGGGGGTGTCCCGTAGTAGCGGCCGAGCCAGCGCCCGAGCGCGAGGAGTGGCTCCGGGATCGCCGGCTCCGCGTCCGGGGCGGCGGCGATGGTCTTGGGCGGCGCGGTGGGCGCCGCGACGTCGACCGCCACGACGACGCCCACGGCCTGACGTCGCCGCAGCGGGACGACGACCCGCGCTCCCGGAGCGACGCGCTCCCGGAGCTCAGGGGGAATCTCGTAGGTGTAGGGGCGGGGAACCGGGACCGGGAGGACGACGTCAGCGAACCGAGGCCCGGGGGCCGCAGTCACGTGCGCCGCCGCACGCCCAGCCCTGGCTCGGTCGGGAGTCGGATCTGGCCGCCGTCGATGGTCGCCCCGGCGAAGGGATCGTTCGCGGTGAGGGCGGCGCCGTCCAGATCGGCCGCGTCCACGAGAGGCGTGAAGTGGGCCGCCGCCGTGATCCCCAACGACGACTCGATCATGCACCCCACCATGACGAGCATGCCGTGCGCCCGTGCGGTCGCAATCATGCGCAGCGCTTCCCGCAACGACCCGCATTTTGCGAGCTTGATGTTGATGCCGTCCACGGCCCCGACGAGGCGGGGGATGTCGGTGGCGATGATACAGCTCTCATCAACCACCACCGGCAGCACGCCGCGTCGCTGCAGGGCCGCGAGGCCTTCGATGTCGTCCGGCGGGAGCGGCTGCTCCAGGAACTCGACGCCGTGCTCTCTGAGCACGGGGAGCATCGCGAGTGCGCGTTCGCGGGTCCACCCGGCGTTCGCGTCCACGCGCAGCGGCCGGTCGGTGGCGTCGCGAATCGCCCGGAGGATCTGCTCGTCGCGATCGGTGCCCAGTTTGATCTTGAGGATGGGGTAGGCCGCCGCCTCCGTTACCTTCGCTCGCATCTTGTCCGGCGTGTCGAGGCCGATCGTGAAGGAGGAGCGCGGGGCCCGCGCGGGGTCGAGCCCCCAGAGGCGCCAGAGCGGCTGTCCCATCCGCTTCCCTACGAGATCGTGCAGCGCCGCCGAGAGCGCCGCGCGTGCCGCGCCGTTGCGGGGGACGAGATCGGCGAATCGCGTCTCGGCGGCCTCTAGGTCGAAGGGATCCGTGGGCAGATGCGGCGCGAGGCGCCGCAGCACCTCCAACACCGTCTCCGCGGTCTCGCCGTAGTAGCGCGACGGGTCGGCTTCGCCCCAGCCCTCGACGCCGTCCCCGTCGGCGAGTCGCACCCACACCACCCGCGTGTCGTCCTGTCCACCCCGCGCGATCACGAACCGGTGTGTCGTCTGCAGCGTGAGGACCTCGGTGGTCATCGTGAGCGGCATGGGTCTCTCAGAAGTGAAGGGCGCGATCGCGCGTCATGCCAAGGCCGCGACGTGTGCTTGCACGCCGGCCCCGAGGAGGCCGAGGTCGTACCCGCCCTCGAGGACGCTCACCACGGGTACCGGTGCGACGCGGTCCCGCATCGCTCGCGTCCACGTCGCCAAGTCGTCGGGCTCGAGGGTGAAGCCCCCCAGGGGGTCACCGCGCAGCGAATCGAACCCCGCCGAGACGAGCAGCAGGTCCGGGCGCCCGTCCCACTCCTCGAGCGCCAGGTCGACGGCGGTGAGCAGGTCGTGGACGTAGCGTTGGCGCGGCAGGCCGGGGGGTCGTGGCACGTTGAACACGTTACCGACGCCGCGTTCCTCCGCGGCGCCGGTGCCGGGATACCAGGGGTACTGATGGAGCGAGACGTAGCGGATCGTCGCGTCGTGCTCCACGAGGGCTTGCGTGCCGTTCCCGTGGTGCACGTCCCAATCGACGATGAGGACGCGCGTCGCACCGAGCGTCTGCGCGTGGCGGGCGGCGACGACGACGTTGTTGATCAGGCAGAACCCCATCGCGCGGGCCGCGAGGGCGTGATGCCCCGGCGGGCGCGTCACGCCGAACGCACCACCCGAGCGGAACCCCTGGTCGACGGCGTCGATCGCGATCCCCGCCGCGGCGCACAGTGCGTCCCAGCTGGCCGCGTTCATCCTGGTGTCGGCATCGAGCATCCCGCCCCCCGCGCGGGCGCAGCGCTCGAGGCCTTCGAGGTAGGTCGCCGGGTGCACCCGTTCGAGCTGGGCGCGCGTAGCCGGACGTGCCTCATGCCAGACCAGGTGGGGCGCGAGGGCCGGCGCTCGCAGTGCGTGAAGGACCGCATCGAGCCGTTCGGGGCGCTCGGGGTGACCGGGGCCGGGGTCGTGCGCGCGGCAAGCGGGGTGGTGAACGACAGCGACCAGCCGTCCGCCCATTCAGTTGTGCAGGTGGATGCTGTGTAGCAGGTCCCGAATGGACTCGACCTCCGCCCGCAGCTCGTAGCGCTCGCGCTCGAGATCCTGCATCCTCTGGCGGTAGCGCCGCCACCCCACGACGATGAGCGCGGCCGCAACAAAGAACACCCCGCCCCAGGCGACGAGCATCGTGCGGTGCAGCGCCAGGCCGCCGTAGGTGAGGAGCAGGGCGTCGAGGAGGACTACGCCGGCGGTGAACGTGGTAAGGATGCGGCTCGGCGGGCGGGCGCGGGGGATGAGCGACGGCGGGGCCTGGGTGGTGCGGGACACGATTCAGCGCACCGGTTGACGCCGCGCGGGCAGCACGATGAACGGCGCGTTCGCCCCTGCCCCGAGCGCCGCCAGCGTGGTCCCCTCATCGAGCACCTGCGCGCCGCGGAACTTCACGACGTAGTCCTCGAAGGGCGGGGTCGCCCGTTTGAGCGCTTGGACGAGGGCCTGCCGCTTGAGCTCGGCGACCGTGGTCCGCGGTTCGACCGCAAGGAACACCTGATCCCAGACATCGGTCACCATCACACGGACGGCGAACCGTTCGGCGACGGCGCTCACGCGACCTCGACCCCGCCGTCGAGCGGGAGCGTCGACAAGAACCGGTCGAGGGCCTGATCGAAGAACAGCGTGGACGCTCGCAGTCGCGTTTTGCCTGTGCTGTCGGTCCAGGCGCGGATGACCACTTCCTCACCTCCCTGCCCGCGGAGGACGACGAACTGCGGGCCTTCCCGTTCGACGTACGCCGCGGCGTGGGGTACGCGCTCGACAAAGAAGCGCTTGGCGCGCTCCAAGACCTCCGCAGGCGGCAGCGTGACGCTGGTGGTATGGGTCACGGCAAGACGAGACCGGATCGTAGGGGAACGAGAAAGATAGGCCGTCCGATGGCGGCCCAACACCCCTGCGAGCCGGCCTGCAAAGCTGACACGCGGTGCCAGCGTTGCAGCCCACGGCGTGTCATGATGGCAAGGAAACCGCCCAGGCGCTCGGCATACGTGTTGCACGGAGCAGTGGCGCGGCCCGAGAACCCGGGGGACCGGTGAGTCGGGCGAAACGACGCATCACCCAATAAGGAGGAAGAGCGTATGTCGCTGTTGCCCCGGATTACGAGAGACCCGGTGCTGGCCGACTTCGTCGGGCTGAGCAACCGGTTGACGCGCCTGCTCGACGGCGGCTTCGCCGGGCTCGATTGGCAGCCCCGCGAGGGCGCGACCACGGCGTGGCTACCGCCCGTGGACATTTTCGAAGAGGATCACGCCATCCGGATCACGACCGAGATCCCTGGCGTTGGGCCGGAGGATGTGAAGCTTTCGGTCGAGAACAACCTGCTCACGATCAGTGGTACGAAGCGGCAGGTCGCTGAAGAGCGCACCGACCGGGTGCACCGGTATGAGCGCACCTACGGTGCCTTCGAGCGTAGCTTCACCTTGCCCGCGAGCGTGGACGCCAACGGTATCAAGGCGACCTACGAGCACGGGGTGCTGACCGTGACGTTGCCCAAGGTCGAGAAGGCGAAGCCGCGGCAGATCGAGGTGCAGGTCGCGGGGAAGTAAGTAAGCCCGTCGTACGCGAAAAGGGCGGATCGCGAGGGGCGCTCGAACCGGGCGCCCCTACGTGTTATGGAGCCACGTGCGCAGCGTCTCTTCCACCCGGGAATTGGGCACGGCGGTCGCGCCCGCCTCGCGGGCGGCCCGCAAGAGCTCGGGCGCCACGCGCGCGCCGAAGGCCAACACGGGGACGCCCCGGCCCACGAGGGCGCCCACGCGCCCCGCCTCGCGGCCCGTCACTTCGAGTACCGCGAGGTCGCACGCAGACTCGTCTCGCGTGATCTCCGCCCCGGCAGCGGCCACGACGCCGCCGAGCTTCGATCGGAAGACGAGGTCCCCGGTCACGAGGAGCACGCGTTTCGCCATGGGGTCAGCCCTTGAGCCGATCCGCGAGGTAGGGGATGAGGCGGTCAAGCGCCACGCGGTCCTGCTTGAGCGAGTCCCGATCGCGCACGGTCACGGTGGCATCCATCGTGGACTGCCCGTCGATGGTGATCCCGAACGGCGTGCCCGCTTCATCCTGGCGCCGGTAGCGCCGCCCGATCGAGCCGCCGTCGTCGTAGAACGCGTTGTAATGATGCCGGAGGTCGTCGAAGACGCGCCGCGCGAGCTCCGGCATGCCGTCCTTGTTCACCAGTGGGAACACGGCCGCCTTGAGGGGGGCCAGAGCGGGATGGAATCGCAGCAGGACGCGTTTCTCGCCCTCCACCGCCTCTTCCCGGTACGCGTCGGCCATCACGACGAGGGCCGTGCGGTCGGCGCCCGCCGAGGTCTCCACGACGTAGGGCACGAACCGCTCGTTGGTCGTCGGATCGAGGTAGTCGAGCTTCTTGCCCGAGTACTCTTGGTGACGCGACAGGTCGAAGTTCGTGCGGTTGTGGATCCCCTCGAACTCCTGCCAGCCGAACGGGAACGCGTATTGGATGTCGTAGGCCTCCTTCGCGTAGTGCGCGAGCTCCTCCTGGGTGTGCTGATGAAAGCGCAGGTTCTCGGGTCGCACGCCCAGCTCCGTGACCCACTTCATGCGCTCGGCGCGCCAGAACTCGAACCACTCAACGTCCGTGCCCGGCTTGACGAAGAACTGCATTTCCATCTGCTCGAATTCGCGGGTCCGGAACGTGAAATTCCCAGGCGTGATCTCGTTGCGAAACGCTTTGCCGACCTGCGCGATGCCGAAGGGGATTTTCTGGCGTGAGGACTGGAGGACGTTCAGGTAGTTGACGTAGATCCCTTGCGCGGTCTCCGGGCGGAGGTAGACGGTGGCGGCCGCCTCTTCCACGGGTCCCATGAACGTCTTGAACATCAGGTTGAACAAGCGGGGCGCGGTGAGCGTCCCCTTGCTCCCGCAGACCGGGCATTGCGCCGTGGGCTCGCCCGGCGTGCCCTTGATGCGGGGGTCATCGGCGCGAAACCGGTTCTTGCAGTGTTTGCAGTCCACCAGGGGATCGGTAAAGCCCGCCACGTGGCCCGACGCTTCCCAGACTTTCGGGTGCATGAGGATCGCCGCGTCGAGGCCCTCGATATCCTCGCGGGCGTGCACCATGGAGCGCCACCAGCGCTCTTTGATGTTCTTCTTGAGCTCGACGCCGAGGGGCCCGTAGTCCCAGACCGCGCCGAGGCCTCCGTAGATCTCCGAGGACTGGAACACGAAGCCGCGTCGCTTGGCGAGCGACACGAGCTTCTCCATGACGTTGTCGGCGGCAGGCATAGAGGGCGGGAAGATAGGCGCGCCGCTAGGCGCCAGGCAACCCGAACGCTTGGCGCACCGCGCGTTCGGCGAGGGCGGCGATGCCGCCCGCGTCGAGCGTCCGGCCCTCGCCGTCGAGCGCGTGCAAACCCACCAGGCCTGCGACGCGGCCGGCGACGACGGCGACCTTCTTCTGCGCGCCCTGCGCGCGTCGCAGCACCTCCCCCGACGCTTTCCCCACGAGGGACGTGCGGTCGAACGAGCCTTCTCCGGTGAGGACGAACTGCGCCTTCGCGAGGGCTGCGTCGAACCCCACCCGGGCCAAGACCCATTCGGCCCCGGCAGCGAGCTGCGCCTTGGCGAAGAACGCGAGGCCGGCCCCGAGCCCGCCGGCGGCGCCGCCTCCCGGCAGCGTCGCGAGCTCGGCGTGGCCGTGGCGGGCCATCTGCTCGCCGAGCCGCTCGAGCCCGCGCGCGAGCAGCTTGACGCCCTCGGGCCCGGCCCCCTTCTGTGGGCCGAACACGGGCGCGGCGCCCTCAGGCCCGACGAGCGGCGTCGTCACGTCGGCGAGCGCCAGTACGCGGGCACTGAGCCCCCAGCCCCCGTCGAGGGTCGCGAGCTGCGGCAGCGCGCCCCCGCCTTCCGGCAGGGCGACTCCCTGGGCGTCGAGGAGCGACCACCCCAGGCCCCGCGCGGCGCCCGTCCCACCGTCCACCGTGGCGGAGCCCCCGAGCCCCACGACGACCAGCTTGGCTCCCCGTTCGGCCGCCTCCCAGAGGAGTTCGCCCACGCCGCGCGTCGTGGCCCGTAACGGGTCCAGCTCGTCGGGCCGCACGAGCCGCATCCCACACGCCGACGCGCTCTCGAAGATCGCGGTTTCGGGATCGAGCCAGCCGAGCTCTGCCGAAACTGAGCGGCCCAGGGGGCCCGTGACCTGGAGCGATTCGCGCAGGGACCCGGGCGGGAGCACGGCGTCGAGCAGTCCATCCCCGCCGTCGGACACGGGGCATCGGAGGACGGTGGCGTTGGGGAGGGCGCGGCGGGCGCCGCTGGACATGGCCTCGGCGACCTGGCGCGGGCCCAGCGTTCCCTTGAAGGCAGCGGGCGCGACAAGGACGATCTCATTCACGTCGCAATATGCATGAAATCGTGCATTATGCGATTATGTGACGGTGTGCGCGATCGCTAACTCCGGTGGTGACTGGGGTTAGGGTTGGGGCATTG
>DATLKW010000309.1:0-5168 GCA_035538175.1 Gemmatimonadales bacterium
CGCTCGAGCGCCTGGCGCGAGGGGAGCAGCTCGGGAAGATCGCCGTCGAGATCGCCGAGTGAGAGCCGGGGTGGGGGGGGTGGGGGGTGGGGGCGGGGGTATCGCCCGGAGCCGGCGCGCACCCTTCCAGGTATCGCAGAAACGCCGACCACGGGCCCCCGCGGAGGCGTACGGCGGGGACCGTTTTCGCGTTGCCTTTCACGACCTAAGTGGTTAATTTTTAGGTACTTAGGCACCACGGCCGTACCTCCGACACCGGTTACCCGACGCCGCTCTCCATGACCGCACCGAACGCTCGCGAACGCATCCTGCCGCGCCTCATCGAAGACGAAATGCGAGAGTCGTTCCTCGACTACTCGATGAGCGTGATCGTCCAGCGCGCCCTGCCCGACGTGCGCGACGGCCTCAAGCCGGTCCACCGACGCATCCTCTACGCCATGAACGAGCTCGGGCTCGTGCCCGGCCGACCCTATAAGAAGAGCGCCACCGTCGTGGGCGACGTGCTCGGCAAGTACCACCCGCACGGGGATGTCGCGGTCTACGATTCGCTCGTGCGGATGGTGCAAGACTTCTCGCTGCGCTACCCGCTGGTGGACGGCCAGGGGAACTTCGGCTCTGTGGACGGCGATCCACCCGCCGCCTACCGCTACACCGAGGCCCGCCTCACACGCGTCGCGCTGACGATGCTCGAGGACATCGACAAGAGCACCGTCGACTTCGTCCCGAACTTCGATGACCGGCTGCAGGAGCCGACGGTGCTGCCCGCCCGGCTGCCGAACCTCATCGTGAACGGCACGGCGGGGATTGCGGTAGGCATGGCGACGAACATCCCGCCGCACAACCTCGCCGAGACGGTCGAGGCGATCAATCACCTCGTCGACCACCCCGACGCGACCGTCAAGGACTTGCGGAAGTTCATCAAGGGCCCCGACTTCCCGACCGGGGCGATCATCTACGGGCGCGAGGGCATCAAGGAGTGCTACGAGAAGGGGCGGGGGCGGATCGTGCTGCGGGCGCGGGCCGTGGTGGAGGAGAAGGAGTCCACCGGTAAGCAGCAGATCGTCGTCACGGAGATCCCCTACCAGGTGAACAAGGCGAACCTCATCGCCCATATCGCCGAGCTGACGAACGATAAGAAGCTCGAGGGGATCTCGGACATCCAGGACTACTCCGACCGCGAAGGGATGCGGATCGTCATCGACTTGAAGCGCGATGCGGTCCCGGCGGTAGTTCTCAATCAGCTGTACAAGCACACCCAGATGCAGACGACCTTCGGCGCGATCATGCTGGCGCTGGTCGACGGCGCGCCGCGGGAGATGAACCTCCGCGAGCTGCTGCAGCACTTCGTCGAGCATCGGCACACCGTCATCACGCGGCGCACCGAGTTCGAGCTCCGGCGGGCCCAGGACCGGGAGCACATTCTTGAAGGCCTCAAGATCGCTGTCGACCACATCGATGAGGTCGTGAAGATCATCCGCAAGTCGAAGGACGTCCCCACCGCGGACGCGGCGTTGCGCAAGCGGTTTCGGTTGAGCGAGAAGCAAGCGGCGGAGATCCTCAACATGCGGCTCGCCCGGCTTACCGCCCTCGAAATCAGCAAGCTCGAGGACGAGTTGAAGGAGGTCCGCACGTTCATCAAGGAGTGCAAGGAGATCCTCGGCTCGAAGCCGCGGCGCCTGAAGATCCTCAAGGAGGAGCTCAGCGAACTGGCACACGGGTTCGGCGACGAGCGCCGGACCGAGATCGTGGCCGACCAGGGGGAGTTTTCGATCGAGGATCTCATCGCGGAAGAGGACATGGTGATCACCGTGTCCCACGCCGGCTACATCAAGCGGCTCCCCGTCTCCGCCTACCGCCGCCAGCGACGCGGCGGCAAGGGCGTGATCTCCGCGCAAACGAAGGAAGACGATTGGGTCGAACACCTCTTCATCGCCTCGACCCACGACTACGTCATGTTCTTCACGCGCACGGGCCACTGCTACTGGCTCAAGGTGCACGAGATTTCGCAGGCGGCGCGCGCCGCGCGGGGCAAGCCGATCGTGAGCTGCATCGCCATCAAGCCGGACGAGCGGATCGCGGCCCTCGTGCCCGTGCGGGAGTTCTCCGAGGACCAATATCTGCTCTTCACGACGAAGGATGGCATCGTGAAGAAGACGCAGCTCTCCGAGTTCGGGAACCCCCGCTCGGTCGGCATCCGCGCGATCAACGTGGAGAAGGGCGACGAGCTCATCGACGTCCAGGTCACGGACGGGAAGAACGACATCGTGCTCGCGACGCGTCACGGGATGAGCATCCGGTTCCACGAGAAGGACGTGCGCGACATGGGCCGCACCACCACCGGCGTCAAGGGGATCGAGCTCGACAAAAAGGATCAGGTCATCGATATGGTCGTCGTCCGACGGAAGTCCACCCTCCTCACCGTCACGGAGAAGGGCATGGGCAAGCGCTCCGAGCTCGACGAGTACCGGGTGCAACATCGCGGCGGCCGCGGCATCATCACCCTCAAGCGCGCTGACAAGACCGGGGACATCGTCGCGCTCAAAGAAGTGTTGCCCGACGACGAGCTCATGATGATCACCAAGAAGGGCATCATGATCCGCGTCCCGGTCGAGGGCATCCGCGTCTCCGGGCGGAACACGCAAGGGGTCAAGATCATGAACCTCACCCCCGGCGACTTCGTGATTGACGTGGCGCGGGTGGTGAAGGAAGACGAGGAAAGCGACGCGGACGCCGGAAACGACGACGCCACTCCGGCCGCGTCCGCGGCTGGCAAGGCCCACCGGGCCGCGACCGCAGCCCGGGCGAAGCCCCGGAAGCGGTCCCCGAAGAAGAAACGCTAGCGTGGTGACGCCCGAGGACGTCCGCGAGGCCGCCGCGGGGCTCGCCGGGGTGGCGGTGCGCACGCCGCTGCGCTTCGTGGAGCCGCTCCAAGCCTACGTGAAGCTGGAGAGCCTCCAGCCGGTCGGGGCGTTCAAGCTGCGCGGGGCCTACACCGCGATCCGGCGCCTCCCCGAGGCGGCGCGGCGCCGGGGCGTGATCACGTACTCGAGTGGCAATCACGGGCAGGCCGTGGCGTACGCCGCGCAACGCGTCGGCGTGCGCGCTGTCGTCGTGATGCCGGAAACCGCCCCCGCGGTCAAGGTGGCGGGCGTGAAGAAATGGGGAGGGGAGGTGGTCTTCGCGGGCCGCACGTCGGAGGACCGGCAAACACGGGCGGAGGCGATCGCGGCGCGCGACGCGCTCGCCCTCGTGCCGCCGTTCGACCACGCGGACATCGTGGCGGGACAGGCTACCGTGGGGCTCGAAATCGCCGAGGAGTTGCCCGAGGTGCGCACGGTGGTCGTCCCCGTCGGCGGCGGTGGGCTGATCGCGGGCGTCGTGACCGGGCTCGCGGCCGCCCGGAGCGCGGCCCGCGTGTGGGGGGTCGAGCCCACGGGCGCCCCCAAGCTCCAGCGCTCCCTCGAGGCCGGGCGGCCGGTGCGGCTCGAGCGCACGGCGAGCCTCGCCGACGGCCTCATCACCCTGACGGTCGGCGCGATTCCCTTCGCCCACCTCACCGCCGAGCGCGACCGCCTCGCGGGGGTCGTGCTCGTGGACGACGAGGCGCTGCGCGAGGCGGTACATTTTCTCTGGCGGCATGCCCACCTCGCCGTGGAGCCGTCGGGCGCGGCCACGACGGCGGCGCTCCGATCAGGCGCCGTCCACCCCGTCGCCCCCACCGTGCTGGTCGTGAGCGGCGGCAACGTCGATCCGGCGCTGCTCGAGGACTGACGCCCGATGCCCGAGTCTACCGCGGGAAAGATCCTCGTCGCCGACGACGACCAGTCGCTGGTCCGCACGCTCACGTGGATCCTCAAGGAGAACGGCTACGACGTGGTGACGGCCCCCGGCGGCGAGGGCCTCATCGGGAGGCTCGAGGAAGAGCGGCCCCATCTCTTGCTCCTCGACATCATGATGCCGAAGGTCGACGGCCTCCAGCTGCTGGCGAAGATGAAAGCCGACGACCGGTTCCGCGACGTCCCGGTGCTGATGATCTCGTCGATGCCGCCCGAGGAAGCGACCGTCAAGGCGCTCGGGCTCGGCGCTGCGGATTTCATCTCCAAGCCGTTCCGGGTCCGCGAACTGCTGGCGCGCGTCAAGGCGCACATCCGCTCGGCGCAGGAGCTGGCACACGCGCGCGACGAGGCGCAGAGCCGCGCCGCCATCGTCGACATCCTGCATGAGATCACGGACTCGCTCAAGCCCGACGAGATCTATCACATCCTCGTCCGGCGCGTCGCCCGCGTGCTCCAGATCTCGAAGTGCTCCATGGTGCTCGCCAAGCCGGGGGACGAGCGCGGCGTCGTGGTGGCGGCGTACGA
The DNA here is from genome assembly GCA_035538175.1 of Gemmatimonadales bacterium. Classification (GTDB taxonomy): domain Bacteria; phylum Gemmatimonadota; class Gemmatimonadetes; order Gemmatimonadales; family GWC2-71-9; genus AG41. The sequence continues at coordinate 4,362 of DATLKW010000309.1, forward strand.
AAACCCGATGCTCCGCAATCTCGAGATCGCACTCGAGCGCTATCCCGAGATCCAGCGCGCCCTGACGACGAGCCGGCCCGTGCTGGTCGAGGATGTGGCGTCCGATCCCCTGTACCACGAGGAGCGGGGGCGCTGGCAGCGCGAGCGCATCACCGTGCCGACGCGTTCTGCGGTGGCGCTGCCGTTCTCGATGAAGGACCAACAGCTCGGCGTGTTCTTCCTGCGGACCACCGGAGGGGATCCGCCCCTCACCCGAGCCGACGCGCAGTTCGCGGAGACGGTGATCCGCGCGGCGGTGGCCGCGATCGGAAAAGCGTACGACTTCGAGAGCGCCGTCTCCGACAAGAAACGACTCGAAAAACTCGCAGCGACCGACGCGCTCACCGGCTGCATGAACCGCCGCGCGCTCTCCGAAGAGCTCGAGACGGAGCTCGATCGCGCGCGCCGCTACAGCCTGGCGCTCACGATCCTGCTCGCCGACATCGATCGATTCAAACTGGTGAACGACACGCGGGGCCACATTGCGGGAGACTCCGTCCTGCGACAAGTTGGCGAGATCCTGCGCCGCGAGGCCCGCTCAGTGGATCTGATCGCCCGTTACGGCGGAGAGGAGTTCGTCGTGGTCATGCCCGAGACGGCCCTGCACGGCGCCGCGATCTTCGCCGAGCGGCTGCGGCGGCGCGTCATGCACCACGACTTCGCCGATCCGGGTGAGGACCCCCTCAACCTGACGAGCTCCATCGGCCTCGCGTCGGTTCCGGACGATCGCGTGAACGGCGCGGACAGCTTCGTGGCCCTCGCCGATCA
>DATLKW010000310.1:0-1865 GCA_035538175.1 Gemmatimonadales bacterium
GGCTTGGGCGTCTTCAGCCGAGTCCGGCTCGATACCACGCGCGTCGACGGTCGGCTCGCGCTGCGCGTCGCGACGAACGACGGCTGGAGCACCAAGCCCCAGTTCGGCTATTCGACCGCTGGTGGCTCGGTCACGTGGCTCGTGGGCCTCGCCGAGGACAACCTGCTCGGCACGGCCACGTCGCTCATGGGGATCTACAGCCACACCCCCGATCGCAACGTGTTCCACCTCGGCTACTTGAATCCGCACTTCCTGTCGCGCCGGGCGCGGCTCTTGCTCGAAGTCCAGGACAAGTCCGACGGCACCCACGACTCGTGGTTCATGGGTGTCCCCTTCTACGAAACCGCGGCCGCGCGCGCGCTCATCACGACCGGAGACGCGGCGTCCGAACGCGTGCTCGTGTACCATCGCGACGCCTTCGGGAACCCCACTCCCGATGCCTTCGAGCGGCGGCTGTTTCGCGCGAGCCTCGCGGGCGGGATCGCCCTGCACGCCACCACCCGGGACTACCAGCGCCTGTCCCTCACCGCCGAAGTGCGTCGCGAGAACTTTGCCCCCGAGTCGACAACGGTCGCGCGGTCCGTCTTCGGCGCCGTCGGCGCCGCGTTCGACCTCGGCCACCCGCGGTTCCAAGTGCTGGAACGCTTCAACACCTACGCGCGCCGCGAGGACGTGGACCTGTCGCCAACCATCCACGTCGGCGTGTGGGCGGCGCCCCAGGCGTGGGGATACCCGGCGACCGAGGCGGGCGTGGGCCTCGAATTCTCAGGCCAAGTGTCGACGCTCTGGGGCCGCGGGTTTGCCGTGCTGCGCGGCGGCGGCAACGGCGTGTTCACGGCCGGCGCCCCAGACTCGGGCCGGGTGCAGGGGGGGGTCACCGTGGCGAGCCAGGACCTCGAGCGCCAGACGTGGATCCTGCACGTCGAAGGCGCCGCGCTGCGCCGCCCCAGGCCCGGGACCCAGTTCGATCTGTGGGGCACCCAGAACGGCCCCCGCCTCTTCGCGGTCCACGAGTTCAGCGGTACGCGCATGGTGTGGATCGCGCTCGAGGATCGCGTGCTCGTGGCCGACCAGGTGTGGGGGCTCATGGGCATCGGCATCGGGGCGTTCGTCGACTACGGTGGCGCCTGGTATCCCTACGCGCCGTTCGCCGCCTACGGAGGTCTGCCGTTCCCGGGGGAGGCCCCCCGCTTGGGGGGCGACCTGGGCCTCGCCCTCCGCCTCGGTCCCACGCGCGCCATCCGCGGCGACGTCGGGGAGTTTGCGCTCGGGTATCGCTACGGGCAGGGGTTCGCGGGGAGCCGCTGGGCAATCGCGATTCGCAAAGGCGTGACCTACTAGGCGCGATGTCGGCGCGGGGCGCAACGCCGCCCGTCCCACGCTGCGTCTGCTCGAAACCGGTTGTCCCGCGGGCTCGTCATGATGGTGACCCGCGTTCCCGGGCTCGGGTGCGCGCGCGCCCCGAGGCGTTGCCTCAGCTTCGCCAGGCGCCCCACGTACTCGTACCCTCATCGGCGCTTCAAGCCCGGTTCAGGTCGCTCCCGGTAGCGTGCAACGCGGGGAACTCGTACGCACCCCCTTGACGTTGACGACGGGGTGCAATATTGTACTCGCTCTAAAAGTGACTTCAGTCATCATTAGTCTCGGTACAGGTGCCAACATATGACAGGAACAGAGCTTACACGTCGCGAACGGAAGAAAGAGGAGACCAAGGAGCGAATCTTCAAGGCCGCCTTGAGCCTCTTCCAGCAGCACGGTGTGGAGCACACCACGGTCGAAGAGATCTGCGAGAAAGCCGACGTCGCGAAGGGCACGTTCTTCAACTACTTCCCGTACAAGGAAGCGGTCTTCGGGTTCTTGAGCGA
>DATLKW010000311.1:0-2912 GCA_035538175.1 Gemmatimonadales bacterium
GCACTCGTGAGGGCGCCCGCCGCCGCACGTCCTTCCCGCCTCCGACTCGGCCCGCTCGTCGCGGTGATGTTCTTCACCGTGTCCGGCGGGCCGTTTGGGTTCGAGGGCCTCGTGGGAGCCGTCGGACCGGGTCTCGCCGTCGTACTCCTCGTCGCGACGCCGCTCCTTTACAGCGTGCCGGAGACCTTGCTCGTCGGCGAGCTCGCGTCGATGCTCCCCGTCGAGGGCGGGTATTACCAGTGGGTAAAGCGGGCGTTCGGCCCGTTCTGGGGGTTCTGGAACGGTTGGCTCTCGTGGACCTACTCGCTCCTCGACATGGCCATCTATCCAGTGCTCTTCCTGCAATACGCCCAGTACTTCGCGCCCGGTCTCCCCAGGTTCGAGACGTGGGTCCTCGCCGTGGCACTGATCTGGGCGGCGACGGGACTCAACCTGCGAGGCACCCGCGTCGTGGGGACGGCGTCGGGGTGGTTTGTCGGCGCCGTGCTCGCTCCCTTTGGCGTCCTCGCGCTCGTGGCCCTGGTGCGCTGGCTCGGGGGACCCGCGCGGCCGTTGCCGCTCACGCCGTTCCATGCGGCGGGCGCGTCCTTCCTCGGGGCGCTCGGCGTCGGGGTATCCCAGAGCATCTGGAACTACAGCGGCTGGGACAACGCCTCGACCATCGGTGGCGAGATCGAGCAAGCGTCGGCCACCTATCCCCGCGCACTCGCCCGCGCGCTGCCGCTCGTCACGGTGGTCTACCTGGTCGCGATCCTCCCGGCGCTGGCGCTCACCGATTGGCGGGCCTGGACGGATGGCGCTTGGCCGACGCTGGCACGGGGGGTGGTGGGGGAGTGGCTCGGCGTGTGGGTCGCGCTGGCGGGCATGGTGAGCGCGTTCGCGCTGTTCAATGCCCTCTTGCTCGTCTATTCCCGCATCCCCCTCGTCCTCGCGCAGGATGGCCTCTTGCCGGCCCGGCTCGCGCGGACCGACGCCCGAGGCACGCCCCGCACTGCCGTACTCGTCTCCGCCGTCGTGTACTCAGGCTTCGCGCTGCTGCCGTTCGGCGGATTGCTCGCGGGTGACGTGCTGTTGTACACGGCGGCACTGGCGCTCGAGTTCGCCGCCCTGATCCGGCTGCGGCGCAGGGAACCCGAGCTCCGGGGCGCGTTCCGGGTCCCCGTGAGCGTACCGATGCTCGTGGCGCTCGCGTCGCTGCCGCTTGTGCTGATCGTCGCGGGCGTGGGGCTCGAGGTGCAAAGCCGTGCGATCGGGCTCCCGGGAGTCCTCGTCGCCGCGCTGCTGGCCGTGGCGGGGCCGCCGGTGTACATGGCACTGCGGGCGCGCCGGAGCGAGGAGCGCCCGTCGGTCCCAGCGATCGGCCCGTAGCGCGGACGCTCCCGGCAGCGCCGTCGGGGGTGAGGGGCATCACGCGAATCTGCCTCCTACGTGGGCGCATCATCGCTGGAAAACAGCCTGATTACGCTCCTTTCTCCGGGCTTGACAGGCTTTTGCGCGACCGGTATTCCAGGCTACCGAGGTGCTCCCGTCAGCACTGCTGGCCCACGCTTCGAATAGGAGAGTTCTCTATGCGTAGCCCTGGAATCCGCTTCCTGACCTTCGCCGCGCTCGCCGCCGTCTTGTACGGCGTCCCGGCCAATGCGCAGAACGGTCGGATCAGGGGCATGGTGCACGACGCGCACGGCTTGGCGTTGTCGGGAGCCACGATCAGGGTCACGAACCAGCGCACGGGGGGCGTCGGCCGTGCGACGACGTCGGCCGACGGCAGTTACACCGTCGCCAACCTCGCGCCGGGCACGTATACCGTCACCGCCTCGCTGCCGGGGGTGCAGTCGCAATCCCGGCGCGGCGTCCAGGTCGCCGCGGGTGCTGAGGTCTCGGTGGACCTCGTGATGCAGCCGATCGAGCTCGAGGCGGTCACCGTCACGGCCATGCTGCGCGAGCAGGAGTTGGTGAACGTGCCCTTCTCCGTCGCGGCCCCTACGGCCCAGGCGCTGACCGCGCGCGGCGCGGATAACATCGAGGCCGTCGCCGCCAACGTGGCAGGGTTTAGCGTCCAGAACCTGGGGCCGGGCCAGAGTCAGCCGGCGATCCGCGGCGTCTCGTCGGGCCAAATCGCCCGTGATCAGCCGGGCGTCAAGGAAGAAGTGGCCTCGTACTTGGACGACGCGGTCATTTCGCTCTCCCTCTTCACTCCGGACATGGACATGTTTGACATGTCCCGTGTGGAAGTGCTGCGCGGGCCGCAGGGGACGCTGTTCGGCTCGGGCTCGCTCGGGGGCACCGTGCGCTACATCAGCAACCAACCTGAGCTCGGCACGAGCAGCATCTTTGGCGAAACCGGGGTCAACTGGGTCAACGGCGGCGGGCCGGGCAACACCGCGAAGCTCGGCTTTAACGTGCCGCTCGGGGACAATGTGGCGTTCCGGCTCGCGGGCTACGGCAATCGGTTGGGCGGCTACATGGACGCCGTCCAGCCCAACCTCCAGGTCAACCGCTCGGTTAACAGCGGTGACCGCAACGGTGTGCGGGCGGCGTTCCGCATCGCGCCTAGCGGAACCTTCACCATCACGCCGCGCATCGTGTACCAGCGGGCGAAGGCCGACGGGTGGAATCGCAACGACGCCTTCAACATTCTGGGCAATCCGTATACGACGACCCGCCCGCCCGTCGCGCTCGGCCCGCGGCAGCTCTTCACCCAACTGGCGGAGCCCTTTACGGACGATTTCGTACTCGGCGACCTGAACTGGAAGTACGACTTCGGCGCGGTGAGCCTGACCTCGATTACCTCGTACACCCACCGCGACATCCTGGTCGTGCGCGACGCGGGCGCGCTCACCTCTAGCATCACCGGCGGCAGCATCGGGCTGCCGGAGAACGTGTACACGCTCGACGCCTCGCTCGGCGACCAC
>DATLKW010000312.1:0-13875 GCA_035538175.1 Gemmatimonadales bacterium
GGGTCTATCGGGGCCTCGAGGAGCTCACCTATCCGTACCACGACGCCAGGCTCGTCACCTTCATGCAATACGACCTCGGCTACTTCGACGATGAGACGTGTCGGGTCGAACCGATCGAGAATCCCTTCGGTCCGAAAGTGATTCTATGGAAGCGACTGGCCTCACCGCGAGCGAACACGTAGCGTCGGGTTGGCCACGCGACGCATGCGCGCTCGTCACAGGAGGCCAGTCATGTACTTCGCCGGACTCGATGCTCATCTAAAGTACGTCTCCATCGCGGTCCTGGACAGGATGGGCCAGGTCGCGCTGGAGACCAGCGTCTCCACGCGCGAGCCCGAGCAGCCGCTCGCCTATGTGGTCGGAATGAACTGTCACCCATGTGACCGGAAAGAACCTGCAGGGCTGGTGATTGGCGAGTGGATTCGAACCACCGACCTCTGGTCCTGCAACAGGCTGCCCACCTCCTCACAGCGCCCGGAACCGCTTCCCGTGCCCGCTCAACAATCGCTTAGGCGCCCCCCTCCCCTTCTTCGCGCGCAAGGCGGACCGCCGCCTCCAACAGCGGCTTCACAGGAGCGAGCGTGCCCTCGCACCGACGGGTCAGCTGCTCTAAGTCCGGAAGGAAATGCTTCAGCGGTACGGAGGAGGGGTCTGCCGCCTGCACCTGTTGATGAATCATCACGAGGGCCAAGTACAGGGTACTCGACCGGCCCGAGTGGGCATGCCCTTGCCGCTCGAGTTGGCTAAGGATCTGCTTGGCTTGATCCTTCGCCGCGCCGACGGCGACGGCAAGGTTCCGGTGGGCACGATCCATCGACCACCGAAGTTAACGCCACCACCTCGGTATGTGTTAGTTCGCGCCCTGCGCGCTCAGCGCCACGCGGAGCGGAAACAGCCCGTTGCAACGCGGGCACCGGAGCGTCTCGCGTGGCCCGTGCAACGGTGCCCGGTGCCGACAGTTCGGGCACACTCCGTAGTTCGGGCCCCAGCTCTCGGGAAGCATTACCGAGCGTGCCGGGCGTGACACGACCGCCCAGTGCTGCGGCGGCGTTCCCACGATTTCAACCGCGGTGCGCGGCACGACGACGGGCTGGCCGTGGACGTCAAGGACGACCGCATCTTTGGCGAATTTCGTGACGCGATACCACGCACCGCGCCGGAGGGGAAACCCACCCTCGGCCTTGAGACGTGCCCAGTAAGGGAGCGTCGGAGAGCTCATGGGAGTCACCAAGAGACGACGGCACGTCGGCGGCAGTCCGCTGCGGCGAGGAGCCAGCCGACCGGGAGAGTCGGAGAAGCAGGAACGTTATGGCGCAGTGGCATCCACCCTCCCCCTTGGCCACGCGGGCCGCTCGCCACACGCGTGCCCGGCCCGTAACACCCTAAAGAGTGTGACCGGCCAGCCCGCGTAACGCTGGGCGCTCTCAGGCCACCGTCGACGGCCCCGGACTTGCGTGGCAACCCCCTGGCGGGAGCCGGTGGCGCAGGGCCGGCGCGCCAGCCACTCGCCCTCCGCAAGACACACCGCAGCTTGCGACAGGCGTGGCGGGATGCGCCCCCGGAGCGGATGGCTGGCTTGTAAGTTGGTGTGGCTGCTGAAGTTGACGCCGGCACGCGCCGCGCAGAGGCCGGTGACTGCGGGTGCGCGACGAGACTCACTTTGCGGCAACCACGGAGGAAGAGGCTGGATGGCCCCAGGGCTAGGCGCCGCGTCGGCGAGTCGTGCGCTGCGACGGGATGGGCAAGTGCACCGTGAAGGTGGCACCCTGCCCCAGGGTCGAGATCACCTCGATCCCGCCACCGAACATCTCGCGCGTGAGCTGACTGACGACCGTGAGCCCCGTCCCAGACCCCGAGCCGAATTCCTTGGTCGTCAAGCCCGGCTCGAAGATCCGGTCGAGGTGCTCAGGCGCGATGCCCACGCCCTCGTCGCGCACGGTGAGGTGCAGCTGATCCTTCGCCTGTTCGAGGCCGACCGTGACGAGGGTCCTGTGCTCCAGAGAGGCGGCGACGGCGTTGCGGACCAGATTCGTCACGATCTGGTAGAGCGCGTTGGGGTCCCCTCGGAGAAACACGTCGCTCACTTCGACGGTCCCCTGGAGCACGATGCCGCGCTTGCGCGCGAGTGGCCGCTCGAGGGCGACGCAGGAGCGGACGACCTGGCCCGCGTCGAAGCGTTCCAGGCGGGCGAGCCCGCCGCGCGCGCGGTCTTGGATCGAGCGCAGGAACTCGATCGCCTGCTCCATTCCTTCCGCCACCCCCGACAGCTCGTCGAGCAGGGCGGCCCGGAAGGCCGGCTCGACGGGCTCGGCCTCGCGCACCACATCGCGCGCGAGCTCGAGGCTCGCGAGCGCCGCCGTCAGCGGATTCGCCACTTCGTGGGCGATCACCGCCGGCTGTCGCGCAAGCTCCATCAGGGCATCCGGTTCGGCGAGGCGCGGGCGGCTCGTCAGGCTCGGCTGATCCACGAGCCCGAGGCACAAGCCGGCGAGCTCCAACGTGATGCGCTCCCGGCTGCGCCGCTCGACACCGCTCGGGGGTGGGGCCGCGGGTTGTTGGCGCACCGGCGCCACGCACCACGGACCGTCCACCTCCAGTCGGCACCCGATCCAGCGGCTGCCCTGAATGATCGGGGCCGACCAGCGGTGCAATGTGTTGTCCAAGTCGAGGCGGACGTTCGATGGGTGGAGCTCGGGGGCACTCGACTGCACCGGCAGCACTTCCGCATTGGGCGTGACTTCCCACAACGTGACCACACGCCCGGCGAGGGCCACGCTCGCCTGACGCAGGACCTCGTGGCGACGCCGTTCCAGCGGCGCGGGGTCGGTGTGCATCTGCACCATGCCACTGTAGGAAACCCCGGCCGCGCGGACAAGGGCGTTTTTGCGGCACGTGGAGGCGGAAATGCGGCAGGCGCCTTATCTTTGGGGGCACCATGACCGCACCGCCGCCGGGGCTCGACACGCTGCCACACGCGGTCTTCTTGCGTCGCCTGGCGCACGCGTCGCGGGGCACGTCCCTCGAGGCGGAGCTCAGCCGGGGCGCCTTCCTCACGCTCCGCCTCGTCGACCTGCTGGGCCCCGAGCGCGACACGCTCCATCCCGACGCTTTTCATTATCAACAGACGGCTACCGGGCGCGCGTGCCGCGGCCTCCCCGCGCACGAGCCCGAAGCGAGCCACCTCCACGGGCTGATCGAGAGCACCGCCAGTGCCTTTCAGGCCCGCGACAACCAGCTCATCGTCCCGGGCCTGTTTGCCTACGCCCACTATCTCGAAGATGAGATGCGGCTGGAGCAGGCGCTCGACGTGCTCGAGACGCTCGACCGCGTGGTCGGGGACGCGCTTCGGCCTGCCGACCGCGTCGCGATGCGCCTGCGTTTCGCCCGCGTCTTCCGCAAACTCAGCCGGTTCGACGACGCTGAGGGGGCGTACGCTCAGGCTGGCGCGCTCGCCACGGTGGCCGGTGACTGCCATTCGGAGCTCCTGAGTCGCATCGGACAGGGCATTACGCTGACGTCGCGCGGGAACCTGCGCGGTGCCGAACAATTCCTCCGCGCGACGCTCGCCGATGCGGAGCGTCTCTGCGACACCGCCGCCCGAGCCCGGGCGCACCAGGCCCTGGCCGTGGCGTTGAGCACGAGTGGACGACTCGCCGACGCGGCCCCGCACCAGTGGCGCGCCTACCAGCTGTACGACGACGACGACATGTCGCGGTTGCGCGTGCTCTCGGATCTCGGGGTGACCCTTCTCGGCCTGGGCGATGTGGACGCGGCCGAGCGCGCCCTCAGCGAAATCCTGCGGCAGCACGCCGCGCGCGACGTAGAAGACAATGCGCTGATCGAACTCATGCACTGCGCGTCCTACCGCCGCGATCGCGTCGGCTTTGAGCGCTGGCGGGAACGGTGCGAGGCCCGGCGTACGGACATGGCGCCGAACATCCTCGTGGACTACTGGTTCAAGCTCGGAATTGGCCGTGCGCGCTTCGGGCAGTACAATCGGGCGGAGAGTGCGCTCACGAAGGCGCAGCGGCTGGCCGAGGGGGCCCGCCTGCACGAGGCGGTCTTCCGCATCGAGCGAATCATGACCGGCTTCCGCGCGTGCAACGAACAGTGCGACCCGGCACTCGAGCTCGACGCTGAGCTCGAGTGCCGTACCGAGGCAGTACGGGAGGTATCGGCCTCACTCGCTGAGTTCGGCCGATGACCTCCCGCGGGCGCGGGTCGCTAACCCGACGTCAGTGGCAGACGTTCGCGTTACTGTTGTCGCACCCATGCGATGGACCGGTGGCGTCGGCACACGCCGAAGCCCCGAGGGCGAACGACACGACGAGCACAGCGACCAGCAAGCGAAGCGAGCGAGACATAAGACCTCCGACACGTGTAGGGTGATGGAACGGATGCCGTCACTACACGGCTAAAGTCAGCGCGGGAAGCACAGTTGGTTAGGGTGATTTCGCGGCACTGAGGGGCGTTTTTGCGACATCTATGCTCGTCCTAGGAGCTCTCCCGGACGCGCAGTTCCACAGGCTGCGCCGCGCCGCCCCCCCGCGCTTCCCGGTGGTTCAGGCCCGCTCGTGGGACGACGCGCTGACGACGATCCGGCGCCGCCCGGTCGACCTGGCGGTGGTGGACCCGCTGCTCGCAGGCGCCGCAAACGCAGCGGAGATCGAGCGCTTGCGCCGCTGCTTCCCGTCGCTGCCCCTCACGCTGTACACGACCCTGTCCCCCACCACCGCGGCCGTGCTGCTGCTGCTCGGGGGGGCCGGCATTCGGCACATCCTGTTTACGCGCTTCGACGACCACCCCGCCCGGCTGCGCGAGGTCTTGGTGCGGGACGAGGCCCGGTCAGTGTCGCGGCAATTAGGCGAGCAGCTCGGCACGGTGCTCGCTCCCCTTCCCGCCCGGCTGCGGTGGGCGCTCAAGGACGCGCTCCAGGCCCCGGCCGGGCGACGGACCGTGCAACAGGTGGCCGCGCGCGCCCGCCTCGACCGTCGCACGTTCGAGCGCTGGTCCCTGCGCCTGGGGCTGCCGTCGCCGCGGCATTTGCTCGCCGCCGCGCGCGTGCTCCACGCGCATCGCCTGCTGCAAGATCCGGGGTTCACGGTGAAGGACGTCGCACAGCGGCTGGGCTACGCGCAGACCAAAACCCTACAGTCGCACGCGCGCCACTATCTCGGTCTGACGCTCGGAGAGATGCGATCCGCCCTGGAGCCCGCCGTCGCGCTTGAGCGAGTCGCGCGAGGCTTCCTGCCACAGCCCGTCCAGGCTACGGCGTCCTAGGACCGCCCCCCGCCATCCCGGCGCGACCAGGGGCCAGTCGCGCCCGCCTCGGTTCAGGCGAACCGGGCGCCCTCGCACAGCACCGCGGCAATCCGCTCGCCCGTCGACCCATCCCAGCGCTCGAGCACGGGTGGGGCGGCGACCCGCGCGGCGCGGGCCGCACGCGCCGCGTCACGGATTGCCTCCCGTCGCGGCGCGACCAGGCGATTCGTCCCGGCGCTGCACGTGATGGGGCGCTCGGTGTTGGGCCGCACGGTCACGCACGGCACGCCGAGCCACGTGGTCTCTTCCTGCAGGCCCCCCGAATCGGTGATCACGAGCGCGGCGTCGGCGACGAGGCCCAACATCTCAAGGTAGGGGAGCGGCTCGACCAGGCGCGTGAGCGCGGACCCCCCGTTTACGCCCAGGTCGCGGATCCGCGCCCGCGTGCGGGGATGCACGGGAAAGACGACCGGGCCGTCCGCCCCGACGAGCGTCAGCGCGCCGAGCAGCTCGCACAGCGTGGCCGGATCGTCCACGTTCGCCGGCCGATGCAGCGTGACGACGGTGTACTCACCGACCCCGAGATCGTGGCGGCGCGGCGCGTCGAGCGCCCGGGCGACGGGCAATGCGGCGACGAGCGAGTCGATCATGACGTTCCCGACGAAGTGGACGCGCTCCGCCGCGACCCCCTCATGGCGCAGGTTGTCGACCGCGTCGCGTGACGGCGCAAACAGGACGTCGGCCACGTGATCGGTGATCACGCGGTTCACTTCCTCCGGCATGCTCCGGTCCCGGCTCCGGAGCCCGGCCTCCACGTGGCCGACCGGGTGGCCCAGCTTCGTCGCCACGAGCGCGGCGGCCACCGTCGAGTTCACGTCGCCGTAGACGAGCACGACATCGGGCGCCTCCGCCTGGCAGACGGGCTCGAGTCGCTCCAAGATCGCCGCCGTCTGGCGCGCGTGCGACGCCGACCCCACCCCGAGCGCGTGGTCGGGGCGTGGCAGGTCCAAGTCCCGGAAGAACGCGTCCGACATTTCGGGGTCGTAGTGCTGCCCCGTGTGCACGACGACGTGGCGCGCGCCCCGCGCCGCGAGGGCGCGGGCGACTGGGGCGAGCTTCATGAAGTTCGGGCGCGCCCCGACGACCGAGAGGATGGAGGGGGTCAGAAGATCTTGCTCAGCGTGTACACCGTGACGGGAATCGAGAGCAGAAAGCCCCCGAACCGCAGCACTTCGCCCACGGTGGTGGCGCCGCGCCGGGGCACGACGAACTGATCGCCGGGGATGAGCCCCGCCTGGTCGATGGTCTGACCCACGGCGATGGCCTCGGTCAGGGCCTTGCCCTCCCACAACGGCCGGCCGTCGCGCTCGATCCGCAGCTTGTGCAGATCGGCCTCCTGCGTCGTGCCGCCGGCGGCCATGAAGGCGTCGGATAGCAGACCCTCGGCCGGCACCCCGTAGAAGCCCGGATGCGCGACCGCGCCCTGGACCGACAGGCGCACGTACGCGGACACCCGGACGGTGGGGTCGCGCAGATTCTGCCCGAGGCGATGCGTGAGGTAGGCCCGGAGTTCGGAGCGCAGCACGCCCGCGAGCGGCACGTCCCCGATCACGGGCATCGCGAGGACGCGTCCCGGGCCGACCGTGAAGGTGTCGGAGAGCTCCTTCTCCCCCTCGACGGCGACGAAAATGCGGTCGCCCAGCGTGAAGTCGCCCTCGCCGAGCCGATGGCGGATCCGCGCGGCGGCCGTGGCGGCCGTGACGCGGGCCGCGTCGCCGAGCGCGGGCGATCGGGCGGTTTGCTCGAGCCGCGCCGCGCTCGCTTCGAGCTCCGCACGGGTGGCGCTCAAGGCGGAGGCGCTCGCAGCCGCAGCACTCTGCGCCTGGGCCGCGGCCGTAGCGGCAGCAGGCAGCGCGAAAGCCGCGACCATCAGAACACGTAGGGTGGGGGTCATGCACTCCTCATTCGACGGTAACGCTCTTGGCCAAGTTGCGGGGACGGTCCACGTCGCAGCCGCGCAAGACGGCGATGTGATACGCGAGCAACTGCAACGGGAGCGTCGTCAGCACGGGGGACAGCAGCGGCGCGGTCGCGGGGACACACAGGTGATGCTCGGCCAGCGAGCCGAGATCCGCGTGGTCCTCGGTCGTCACGGCGATGATCCGTCCGCCGCGCGCCTTCACTTCCTGCATATTGGAAACGATCTTCGGGTACACTTCGTCGGTCGGTGCCACGAACACCACGGGCATATTCTCGTCGATCAAGGCGATCGGCCCGTGCTTCATCTCGGCCGCCGGGTAGCCCTCGGCGTGGACGTAGCTGATCTCCTTCAGCTTGAGCGCGCCTTCGAGCGCGACCGGGAAGCTCACGCCCCGGCCCAAGTACAGAAAATTGCGCCGCTCGGCGTACGCCGCCGCGATGGCGCGCACCTGGGGCTCGAGCGCAAGCACCCGGGCGACCAGCTCGGGGAGCTGGGCGAGGCGACACGCGACCCGTTGGCGCTCCTCGAGGGGTGTGCCCCGGTGGCTGCCGAGGTGGAGCCCGAGGAGCGCGAGCGCCACGATCTGGGACGTGAACGCCTTCGTCGACGCGACGCCGATCTCGGGCCCTGCGTGCAGGTAGATCCCGCCGTCCGCCTCGCGCGCAATTGTGGAGCCGACGACGTTCACGAGCCCCACGACCCGTGATCCCGCCGCGCGAGCCGCCCGCATCGCTTCGAGCGTGTCGGCCGTCTCGCCCGACTGCGAGATCGCGATCGTGAGCGTGCCCGGCTCAGGGAGCGCGCGCCGGTATCGGTATTCCGAGGCGTATTCGACCGACACCGGCAGACGCGCGAGCTCCTCGATGATGATCCGACCGACGAGCCCGGCGTGCCACGACGTGCCGCACGCCACGATCACAACGCGGCTAATCTCGGCGCACGCCGCGGGCGGCAGGTTGAGCCCGTTCAACCGCGCGCTCCCGCGGTCGATGAGCACGCGCCCCCGGAGCGTGCTCTTCACCGTCCCCGGCTGCTCGCAGATCTCCTTCAACATGAAATGCGGGTACCCGCCCAACTCGATCGCCTCGAGGTCCCAGGCGATGTCGTTCACGTCGCGCAGTTGCACGTGCGCGTTGGCGTCCAGCACCCGGTAGGTCTCGGGCGTCAGGACGGCGAGATCGCCGTCGGCGAGGTAGACGACTGACCGCGTGTGCGCCAGGACCGCCGCCGCATCGGACGCCACAAACAGTTCGTTCTCCCCGATCCCGAGCAGCACCGGCGACCCCTGGCGCGCCGCGACGACCTTCCCCGGCTCGTCGGCGCTGATCACCGCGATCCCATACGTCCCGATCACCCGCCCGAGGGCGAGCGCCACGCGCTGCTCGAGCGTCTCCCCCGGCGCTTCCTCGATCAGGTGCGCCAGCGTTTCGGTGTCGGTGTCGGTGCGGAAGCGGTGCCCGCTGCGCTCGAGCGCCGTGCGCAGCGCGTCGGCATTCTCGATGATGCCGTTGTGGACGACGGCCACGCGGTTCCCGCAGTCGAGGTGCGGGTGGGCGTTGCGCGCGGTCGGCGCTCCGTGCGTCGCCCAACGCGTGTGCGCGATGCCGCTCGTGCCAAGCAGCGGTTCGCGCGCGAGGGCGTCGCGGAGGCCCGCCACGCGGCCCGCGAGTTTACGCACCGCGACGCCGACACCGTTCTGGACCGCGAGGCCAGCGGAGTCGTAGCCGCGATACTCTAGTCGCTCGAGGCCCCCAACCAGTAGCGGCGCCGCCTGGCGAGGCCCGACGTATCCCACGATGCCGCACATCGGCCCCCCCCGGTACAAGTTTGAGGCCCACGCTCAGCCCCCGACGCTCCCCCCCGTCGCCGCGACACGTGCTTACTGGGCGGGGACTTATCCTTCGCACGCCCGCCCCACGCCTCGCCGTCACTCCCGCCCCGCCGCGCATTTCGCCGCAGAGTTGCCACACCTTGTGAGCAAACTCCTGCGGTCCTGAGCACGCCGAGAATCCCACCCTGCGCGCTAAGACCGAGTCGTCACGGATGTTGCGCGAGGGTGCGAGGCCTCAGCCATCGTGCACGACTCCTGCACGACCGGCGCGCGAGGCGTGCTGTCCAAGTAGCTCCATTCTCACTCGTGAAAAGGCCCAGCAATGCCCGTTTCGCCGCCTCTCCCGCGCCCGCTCCTCGTGCTCGTCGGCGATGCTCACGAGTGGTCGGCCCGCTCGCTTGAAAGCATTCTCTCGCCCCGCGGTTACCGGATCCGCACGCTGCACACAGGCCCGGAACTCCTCGCGGCGGCGGCGCACCAATCGGACGCCGTTATTCTCCAAAGCGGGCTCCCGGATCGCGACGTCTTGGGCCTGATCCGGGCCCTCCGCGGGGCCCTGGCGCTCCACGGCGAGATCCCGATCGTGTTGACCGCCGCGGGTCCCCTCAGCCGAGCGCGGCGGCTTGGGGCGCTGCGTGCCGGGGCGAGCGACGTGTGGGGGCTCCCCATGGACGCCGACGAGGTGACCCTCCGGTTGGAGGCGCTGTTGCGTGCCCGAGTGGCGGCGGCCCGCGCGCGCGACGAAGGGCTCATCGACGCCGCGACCGGGTTCTACAATCAGCGCGGCGTGGTCCGGCGAGGCGACGAGCTTGCCGCCCTCGCCGCCCGCCGCCGCACGGCGATCGGCTGCATCGTGGTGGCCCCCGCCGGCACGAAGGCGACCGAGGCCGGCACCCGAGCGCGCCCCGACTCAGCCGCCGCGGCGATCGCTCAAGGGCTCAAGGGCGCCGCACGCACGACCGACGCTGTAGCCCGCATTGGCCCCACGCAATTCGCCGTCCTCGCCCCGGAGGCCGACGCCCACGGCGCCCGAGAACTGGCGAGCCGGGCGGTCCTCGCGATCCGGCGGGTCGCCGCGACCCGTCCGCCCGATCAGCACCTCGAGGTGTGCGCGGGCTACCACGGGGTGGAGGACTTCAGTGCCTCGGGGCTCGGTACGCAGGACCTCTTGGCCTGCGCTACGAGCGCCGTGCGCGCGGCGGAGGCCAGCGGCCGCGATGGGGCGATTCGCGGGTTCGCACACGGGTCGCAAGACGCGTCGTAGGCGAACCGACCCCGAGGCGCTCGCCCCTGGGCAGGACCGCCATCGGCTCGACATCGCGATCGCCCAGTCGCGCTCGGTCCACCTGCACCCACTCGTCCGCCGCCGCGACCAGCACGCCGCCGCGGAGGGCCTCGCCCACCGTGCCCGGGTGGACATCCTCGACAGGGCGCCCGGTGCGGACCACCCGCGATAACGCGACGGTGACACCGTTCGGCAATCGCGTCCAGGGTGTAGCCCACGGCGATGGGAAGGGAGCGTAGTCGGCGGCCCGCACGAAATCCGTCACGCGCTGCGCCCGCTCCGACCAGTCGATCTCGCCGCCGCGCGGCGCCCCTCGGCCGAAGTAGCGTCCCGCCCCGACAGGCTGCGGCGCGCGAGGAATGTCTCCGGCACTGTGACTCGCGGCTTCGAGGAGCGTGGCGACGAGGGGGAGGCCCGCGCGCACGCATTTGGCGCTCAACGTCAAACCAGTATCGTCCGGGGTGATCGGCACCGGGGCGACGTACGCGATCGCTCCCGTGTCAATCCCGTCATTCATCCAATGGAGCGTCACGGCGTGGGCCCGCTCGCCCTCGTAGATGGCCCAGCTCGGCGCGTTGAGCCCGCGGTATCCCGGGAGCGGCCCGGGATGGAGGTTGAATCCGCCGAGACGCAGGGCTCTGACGACGTCGCCGTGCACCACGCACAGCGAGTGGACATTGAGCAACAGATCGACCTCGTGCGCGCGCAACGTGGTGGCGAAGGCAGGGTCCTTGACGCGCGACGGTGACCACGCGACGTGGCCGAGACGCGCCGCCAGCTCCGCAAGCCCAGCGCTCAGGACCGCCACCACGCAGTGTGGCGTCGTGGCGAGCAGGCGCAAGGCCCGCGCCCCCGCCGCCTCCTCGGCCGCGATCACCACCCGCAACACGCTCACGGTCCGCCCACCGTCGACCGCTCCACCAGCGTCACGATACGCTGTAACGTGCGGAAGTCGTCGATCTCCAGAGACTCGAACGGCAAGCTGATCCCGAGCTGCGTCTCCAGCGCGAGCACGAGCTCCACTAGCGTCACCGAGTCCACGATGCCGGCGGCGAGCAGGTCCACGTCGTTCGCGGGCGCGGTGACGGCGAGCTTCGTGAGAAAGACGCCCCGCACCGCCTGCTCCAATTCGCCATTGCGGACGATCATCAGCGTCGTCCGCTTCAGGCCGGGGGAGCGAAGCGCGTTTGCAGCGCCCGCCGATCCACCTTCCCGTTAGCGTTGAGCGGGAGGTGGTCGAACCGCTGCCAGCGCGTGGGCAGCATGTAGGGCGGGAGCCGTTTTCCCAGGCTCTGGCGGAGCGTCGCCGGCGTCACCTCCGTCCCGGGCTGGGGCACGTAGGCACACGCCAAGACGGTGCCCTCGAATCCATCGGTTGCGAGCGGGACCACGGCGCACTCGCGCAGGACTTCCAACGCGTGCAACGCAGCCTCGATTTCGCCAAGCTCGATGCGGTACCCTCGACTCTTCACCTGGGAGTCTCGACGCCCCACGAGCACGACATCACCCTGCCCGTCGACCCGTGCCAGGTCACCCGTCCGATACAGCCGGGCGCCAGGCTCGCGGGGGTCGGGAACGAAGGCCGCCCGCGTTTTGTCCGGGTCGCCCCAGTACCCCGGGCTCAAGCCCGGACCCGCGATGTACAGATCGCCCGTGCTGCCGTCGCGCACGGGGTCGAGTCGGTCGTCGAGGACCAGGAGCGCCTCCCCATCGCACGGCCGGCCGATGGGCACGGGCTGCTGGGGGTTTGCCGGGCAGGTGGTGACATGGTAGTAGCTGCTCGCGATCGTCGTCTCGGTCGGACCGTAGAGATTCGTGAACGCGACGTGCGGCAGCCGCCGCATCCAATGGATCAGGGCGGCGGTAGGGAACGCCTCCCCGCACCACAGCAGCCGGCGGAGCGTCGGGAAGTCATCCTGAGCCACTGCGTCGCACTTCGCCATATGCAAGAGGATCGACGGCACGGAGAACCATTGTGTGAGCGCCGCCGTGCGGATCAGGTCTGCCACCTTGTGCGGCAGCAGGTTCAACTCCGGCGGAACCGGGTACAGCGTGGCCCCGGCCGCGAATGCGCCATACACGTCGAACGTCGACAAGTCGAAGTGCAGCGGGGAGTGCCCCGACACCCGATCAGCCGGCCCGATCCCGAAGTGCGGGACCGCCCACTCGACGAAATTGCGGACGTTCGCGTGCGTGATCATGACTCCCTTCGGGACGCCCGTGGAGCCCGAAGTGAACAGAATGTGCGCGAGGTCGTCCGTCGCGGTCGCCACGGCGGGCGCTCGCGCGGGGTAGGCCGCCAGATCGGTGCGCGTGAACGCCACGGCACTTGGGGCGTCGCGAGCGTCGGCCTCGAGCCACCCGAGTCGCACGTCTGCGAGCCCGCCCTCACGCTCGAGCCCGGTCAGCAGGTCGGCGGCGGCTCGGGTGGCGAGTACGGCGCGCGGCCGCAACGCCTGCAGCATCTGCGCGATGCGCGCCACCGGATTCTTCAGATCCATGGGCGCGTAGGTGGCGCCAGCCTTGAGCACGCCGAGCATCGCCGTGATCGCGAGCGGCGACTTGGGCACGAGCAGCGCGACCCGGTCACCTGGGCCGACGCCCGCGGCCGCGAGGGCGCGCGCCAGTTGACTGCTCGCCGCGTCGAGAGCGCCGTAGCTGACGCACTCGCTGCCGAACACGATGGCGCTCCCCTCTGGGCGCGCGTCTGCGGCGCGTCGAACCCAGTCCTCCAGGCGGTTCATAGTCGCCCCACCGACGCCGCTGCGCGGGCGATCGCGGTGTTGATGTGCCCGAATTCCTCGGCCCCCGCCGGCACGTCAAGAATGAGGAAGCGGCAGCCGGTCGCGAGGTAGCGGCCAAGCTCCTCGGCCACCGCATCGTAGGTGCCGACCAAGTAGGGGCAGAACGTCTTGTAGTTCTCGAACGGCACCATCCAGTAGGTGTCGCTGCCGTCCCCGGTTCGCGCCACGTCGGAGAGCTGCTGGTGCCACGAGGAGTCGGACACCTTCATCGCCAATTGATGCGTGAGCTGGCCGCGCCGGTCTTCGGGGAACCGTGCCCGCGCCGTCGCCCACGCCTCCTCCCGCTGCGGCCGGGCAATGATGCCAACCCTGATGCCGTAGCCGTTCTCGTCGGGCGGCGGTGGCGCAGCACCCGGAGCGAGGGGCGCCGGATACTTGACCGACAGGCCACCCAGCGCCCGAGCGGCGGCGACCCCGGCTTCCGAGGAGCCCGAAATCGTGAGGCGAGGCGCGAGGGCGGGATCGAGGGCCGGAGCGAGCGTCACGTTGGTGACGCTATGGAACCGCCCCTGGAACGTCACCGGCGCGCGCCCCGCCAAGAGCCCCAATACGATGGTCGTGTACTCCACCAACCGGTCGTAGCGCGCGTCGTGCGGCGTGGCGTCGTTCAGGGCCTGCAGGTCGTTCTTGAAGCCACCGGCCACCATGTTCAGATCGACGCGGCGGTGGTACAGACAGCTCAACGTCGCCACCATCTTCGCCACGGAGTAGG
>DATLKW010000313.1:0-7210 GCA_035538175.1 Gemmatimonadales bacterium
AGCGTGTCGGGGATCGCAGCGCAATTGACCGCGAGGAACGGTTTCGCGCGCCGGGGCGAGAGGTCGTGGATCGCACGGGCCACGAGCTCCTTGCCCGTGCCGGATTCGCCCTCGACCAGCACGGTCGCGCTCACGGGCGCCATCTGCTCAATTTTGACGAGGACTTCCTGGACGGCGGGAGACTCTCCGAGAATCCCGGTGCGCTGCTGCAGCTTGCGGCGGTCGATCAGCCGGCGCACCGTGGCGGTCACTTCGCCCGCGTCGGCGGGCTTCTCGAGGTAGCCCGTGAGGCCGAGCCGGCGGGCGAGCCCCGTGGCGTCGGGCTCGGTGGACTCGACGAGCCCGAGGGTCGAGATCGAGCGATCGCGCGCGAGACTCAAGAGCTCCGCGGCGCCGGGCTCGTGCAGACCGCCCGTCACCACCAGGCAGTCGGGCGGCGGGTCGCGCCGGACCGCCTGGCGTGCCTCGTCGAGCGACGTGGCGAGCGTCGTCTGGAACCCCGCCCCCTCGAGCCCCCCGTTCACGCGCACCGCGTGCTCGAGGTCGTCCGTCGTGATCAATACCCGGTCCGCCATCAGTGCTCCGTCCGCTCACCCGTCAGGAGCTCGACCGCATGGGCGAGCACCCCGTCCAACACTGCGAGCCCGTCGCGCACGCCGCCCGGCGACCCGGGGAGGTTGACGATCAGCGTACGTCCCCGCGTGCCCGCGATCCCGCGCGACAAGGCGGCCCGCGGGAACGTGCGGACGGACGCGCCGCGCAGCGCCTCCGCGATGCCGGGCGCCGCGCGCTCCAGCACGGCCTCGGTCGCCTCGGGCGTTACGTCCCGCTCCGTGAGTCCCGTCCCGCCCGTGGTCAGCACCACGTCCACTTCCCCTGAATCGGCCCAGCGGGCGAGTTTGCCGGCGATCCGGTCGGTCTCGTCCGGCACGACGCTCCGCACCGCGACCTCGTAGCCCTGCTCGCCCGCCCAGGCGAGGATCGCGTCCCCGGACGCGTCGGCGCGCTGCCCCACGGCCCCGAGATCGGAGACCGTCAGAATCCCGATGCGCATGCCGCTAGCCCGTCCGGCTGCCGGTCGCCGCCTTGGTCTTGCGCGGCACGAACGGCAGTCGGACGACCTCCGCGTCGGCCCGTTTCCCGCGCACGTCGATCGCGAAGCGCGTCCCCGGCGCCGCTTGGCCGACCGGCAGATAGGTGGTCCCGACCGCGGCGTTCACTGTCGGCGGCACGGTGCCGCTGCGCACCACGTCCACCGGTGTCCCGTCCACGTAGACCGGGTACCCAGGTCGCGCGACGACCCTCGGCACCGCGACCTTGAACCCCACGAGGCGGCGTCGCACACCCTCGAGTTTCTGGCGCTTCAAAGCCACGAGGCCGATGAAGTCGGCGCCCTTGTCGAGCTTCACGATCCAGCCGAGGCCCGCCTCGTACGGTGTCACCGTGGCGTCGATGTCGCTGCCGTACAGCGCGTAGCCCGCCTCGAGCCGCAGGGTATCGCGCGCCCCGAGCCCACAGGGCTCCGCCCGGCCCAGGCCCGACAGCGCGTACCACAAGCGCTCGGCATCGGCGGCGCGGCAGTACAGCTCGAACCCGTCCTCGCCGGTGTAGCCCGTGCGCGACACGAAGCATTGGGCCCCGGCGACCGTCCCCTCCACGAAATGGTAGTAGGGGATCAGCGCGACGCCAACGGGCGTGAGCGGGGCGAGCAGGGCCTCCGCGCCCGGGCCCTGAAGCGCGAGCAGCGCCGTCTCGTCCGAGATGTCGCGCAGTCGAACGCTCGCCCCGCGTTTCGCCGCGACGATGTGGGCCCAATCCGTGGCGATGTTCGCGGCGTTCACCACGAGCATGAGCCGGTCGGAGAAGCGGTACACGAGGCAGTCGTCCACGAAGGTCCCCTGCTCAGTGAGGATCGCGGAGTACTGCACCTGCCCCGGCTTGAGCGCGGCCACGTCGTTGCACGTCACGCGCTGCACGAACGCGTTCCGGTCGGCCCCCGAGACCTCGAATTCTCCCATGTGGGAGACATCGAAGATGCCCACGCGCTCGCGCACCGCGCGGTGCTCCGCGGCGATCCCGCTCGGATAGCTGACCGGCATCTCGTAGCCCCCGAAGGGCACCATCTTGGCGCCGAGGGCGAGGTGGGCCTGGTACAGTGGCGTGCGCTTCATCGGCGGTTCGGTCCCGCTCGGCTCGGCCGCCGCGCGGGCAGAGTCTCGTCCTCGAGGCGTGGCATCATCCCAGGAGCGTGGCAAGCAGCGCCTTCTGCACGTGCAACCGATTCTCGGCCTCGTCCCAGACGCGCGACTGCGGACCCTCGATGACCTCGGCCGCGACCTCTTCGCCACGGTGGGCCGGGAGGCAGTGGAGGAAAATCGCCTGCGGGTCGGCGAGCCGCATCAGGTCGGCGTCGACGGTGTAACCCCGGAAAGCGTTGCGGCGCGCCTCGGCCTCGGCCTCCTGGCCCATCGACGCCCACACGTCGGTGTTCACGACGTGGGCGGCCTCGATCGCCTCCTCCGGCACCTCGGTGATCGAGAGGCACGCCCCCGCAGCCTGGGCGCGCTCGAAGATGCCGCGATTCGGCTCGTACCCCTCGGGGCAGGCGAGGCGCAGTTCGAAGCCGAGCACCTGGGCCGCCTCGATCCAGCTGTTCGCCATGTTGTTGCCGTCGCCGATCCAGGCGATCCGCTTCCCGTCCCAGCCCCCGAGGGCCTCCCGCACGGTGAAGAGGTCGGCAAGCACCTGGCACGGATGGGAAAGGTCGGTGAGGCCGTTGATCACCGGCACGCTGGCATGGCGGGCCAGCTCTTCCACTTCGGCGTGATCGAAGGTGCGGATCATGATCCCGCTCACGTAGCGCGACAGCACGCGGGCGGTATCAGGGATCGGCTCGCCGCGGCCGATCTGGATGTCGCGCGCCGAGAGGAACAGGGCGTGGCCGCCGAGCTGATAGGTGCCTACCTCGAAGGACACGCGGGTGCGGGTGCTCGCCTTGGCGAAGATCATGGCCAGCGTCTTCCCGGCGAGCGGGGTAGCCCGATAGGTGCCGGCCTTGATGCGAGCGGCCAAGTCGAACAAGCGCCCGATCTCGTCCCGATTGAGGTCGGTGACGCCAAGGAAATCGCGTTTGACCATGGATCCCCGCGAGGCGGTCAAAATGACAGGGTACGGCTGCTAATCCTACACGCCCGCAAAGAGCGAAACAAGCGGCGGGCGCGTCAGAGGATGTAGCGTCGCAGGTCTTCGTCCTCCACGATCTTGGCAAGTCGGTCGCGCACGCGGGCCGCGTCGAAGCGCACGCGTTTGTCGGGCACGTCGGGGAGGTCGAAGAGCAGGTCCTCGAGGAGGTTGGTCATGACGGTGTGGAGGCGGCGGGCGCCGATGTTCTCCATGCGCTCGTTCGCCTTGGCGGCGATGCGTGCGATCTCCCTTATGCCGTCGGGTGTGAACTCGAGGGTCGCCCCCTCGGCGGCGCACAGCGCGGCGTACTGCTTCGTCAGGGCATTCTCAGGCTCCGTCATGATGCGCACGAAGTCATCCTCCGTGAGCGGCTGCAGCTCAACGCGGATCGGGAAGCGGCCCTGGAGCTCGGGGATCAAGTCCGAGGGCTTGGCGACGTGGAACGCCCCGGCGGCGATGAAGAGGACGTGATCGGTGCGGACGTAGCCGTAGCGCGTCTGCACCGTGGAGCCTTCGACGATCGGGAGGAGGTCGCGCTGGACGCCTTCGCGCGACACGTCCGGCCCCACCGTGCCCCGCTCGCCCGCGATCTTGTCGAGTTCGTCGATGAAGATGACGCCGTGGTTCTCCACGCGGTCGAGCGCCTCGTTGACGACGTCGTCCATGTCGACGAGCTTCTTGAGCTCCTCGTCCACGAGGATGCGCCGGGCCTCATGGACGTGCACGCTGCGCCGCTTCTTCTTCTTCGGCAGCATCTCCTGCAGCCACTCGGTGAAGTTGAAGTCGGGTCCTTCCATCCCCTGGGGCGGCTGCATCATTTCGAGCATCGGGAAGCTTTGCTGCTGCACCTCGACTTCGACCTCGCGCTCCTCGAGTTTGCCCTCCTTGAGGTGCTGACGGAGCTTCTCCCGCGTGCGGCGGCGGCGCTCCTGGACCTCGACCTCGCCCTCGACGGTCTTGGGGGTCACGTCTCCCTTGGACGAGACGACGAAGAGCGGGGTCTTCTCGCTCCGCCCCTCGCCCTTTTCTCCACCAGCGGGCGCCCCCGGCGGCAGGGGAGCCGGCGCGGGCGGGAGGAGCAGGTCGAGGAGTCGCTCCTCGGCGCGGGCTTCGGCGTCGGGGTAGACGTCGTCCTCGCGTTCGCCGCGGACCATGTTGATCGACACGTCCGCGAGCTCGCGCACCATCGACTCGACGTCGCGCCCCACGTAGCCGACCTCGGTGAATTTTGAGGCCTCCACTTTGAGGAACGGCGCGCCCGCGAGCCGCGCGAGCCGGCGGGCGATCTCCGTTTTGCCCACGCCCGTAGGGCCGATCATGATGATGTTGTTCGGCAGGATCTCGTCGCGGATCTCGTCGGGAGCCTGGGTGCGGCGCCAGCGGTTGCGCACGGCGATAGCGACGGCCTTCTTCGCGACCTCCTGGCCCACGATGTAGCGGTCCAGCTCGGCCACGATCTTGCGCGGGGGCAACTCCTCGAGCCAGGGGAGGGCTTCCTCCTGCTGCCCCGCGTCCGTGGGGCTGGGGGGAGAGGCCTCGTCGGGGACGCGCGTGGGCCCGGCCATCAGAGCTCCAGGATGGTGATGTGGGTGTTGGTGTAGACGCAGATGCCCGCCGCGATCTCGAGCGAGCGCTGGACGATATCGCGAGGGGAGAAGGTCGACTGATCGAGCAGGGCCCGGGCGGCGGCGAGGGCGTAGTTGCCGCCCGACCCGATCGCCAGAATGCCGTCGTCCGGCTCGATCAGCTCCCCCGCGCCCGAGATCACGTAGCCATGTTCCTTGTCGGCCACGACGAGCAGGGCCTCGAGCCGGCGCAGCACGCGGTCCGAGCGCCAATCCTTGGCGAGCTCGACCGCGGCGCGCGGCATGTTGCCCGGGTAGCGCTCGAGCTTTTCCTCGAACTTCTCGAACAGCGTGAACGCGTCGGCGGAGGCCCCAGCGAAGCCGGCCAGGATCTTCCCGCCCTTGAGCGCCCGGACTTTGTTGGCGTTCGCCTTCATCACCGTGTCGCCGAGCGTGACCTGGCCGTCGCCCCCCAAGGCGACGTGCCCGTCGCGGCGCACGCTGAGAATGGTAGTGCTGTGAATACGCCTCATGTCCTCACGCGCGGGGATGGGCCTGATGGTAGACCTTCTTCAATCGCTCCACCGATGTATGAGTATACACCTGCGTGGTGCTGAGCGAGGCGTGGCCCAGAAGTTCCTGCACCGCCCGCAGATCGGCCCCCGCGTCGAGGAGGTGTGTAGCGAACGAGTGGCGCAGCGAGTGCACGTGCAGGTCGCGCCCGCGGGCGAGCGCCCCGAGGAGTCGCTTGATCGCGAGCTGCACCGCCCGTGGCGTGAGGCGCCGGCCGCGGGGGCCCACGAAGAGCGGGCGCGTGCCCCCTCTCCCTCCCCCTCCCCCTCCTCCCGCTATCCGCGCGGCCGAGACGTCCATCCGATCACGCGTCCGGTAGTAGCGCCGCAGCGCCTGGGCCGCATGTGTCCCGACGGGGACGAGGCGTTCTTTCTTCCCCTTGCCGCGCACCGTCACCTGATCGGCCACCAAATCGACGTCCTGGTCGTTCAACCCCGCGAGCTCCCCGAGCCGCATCCCCGTCGAGTAGAAGAGCTCGAGCATGGCGAGGTTGCGCGCCGCGCGGAAGTCGCCGCGCGCCGCGCGCCGCTCGGCGTCCTCGAACAGGCGCTCGACCTCCGCCAGGTCGAGGTGGGCCGGCAGGGCGCGCGCGACGCGGGGCGTGCGGGTCGCTTTGGCGGGATTCACGTCGACGCCATGCGTCGTGTCGAGAAAGCGGTAGAAGGTCCTGAGCGCCGAGAGCGCGCGGGCTGCGGAGCGCTTGGCGAGTCCACGCCCATCCATCGCCCCGAGCCAGCCCCGAATGGCGAGGCGGTCCACGGCCGCCCAGCGCCACGCGCCGCCGTAGTAGCGGTCGCAAAACACGGCGAAATCGGTGACGTCGCGGGTATAGGCCTTGACGGTGTGGCGCGAGTCGTTGCGCTCCTTCTCAAGGAACGCGGCGAACTCGGCCACTTCGGAGGGGATGGAAGCGCGCCGGAGGGCGCTCAAGACGCCTCCGCAGGTTCGACACCCCACCAGACGCCGCCAGCGATCACGGCGCGACCTGGGGTCGTCACGCCGGCACGGCGACGCCCGCGCGGGTGGCGAAGGCGTCGATCTCCGCCAAGGCGCGCGCGACCAACAGCGCTTTCCGGCGCTCCCGGTCTTTCACCGGCCGTTCGAGCGGCTCGAGCAGGCCGAAGTTGGCGTTCATCGGCTGAAAGTGTTCGGGGTCGGCGCCCGACACGTAGCGGTACAGGGCACCCAGCATGGTGGTGGGTGGGGGGACGACGGGGTCGTCGCCCTGGAGCAGCCGGGCCAGGTTGATCCCGGCGAGAATCCCGGTCGCCGCTGACTCGGTGTATCCCTCGACGCCGGTGAGTTGTCCGGCGAAGAGCAGCATAGGGTCGTCCCGAGCGGCGAGGTGCGCAGACAGGGCGCGAGGGGCGTTGATGTAGGAGTTGCGATGCAGGCTCCCGTAGCGGTGGAACTCGGCGTGGTCGAGCCCCGGGAGGAGGCGGAACACGCGCTGCTGCTCCGCTACCTTGAGGCGCGTCTGGAAGCCGACGAGGTTCCACATCTGGCCCGCGCGGTCCTCTTGTCGCAGCTGGACGACGGCGAACGGTTGCCGCCCCGTGCGCGGATCCTCGAGCCCGACGGGTTTCATCGGCCCAAAGCGCAGCACGTCGCGCCCTCGCGCCGCCATTTCCTCAACCGGCCGGCAGCCCTCGAAGTAGGGGGTGCGGTCGAAGGCGTGGTGCGGCTCGTATTGCGCGCCGCTCGCGAGCGCCGAGAGGAAGGCGTCGTATTCGGGTGGGGTGAGGGGGGCGTTCAGGTAGTCCGCCCCGCCGCCCTTGCCGTAGCGTGACGCGCGGAACAGGCGCGTGTGGTCGAGCGAGTCCCCCGAGACGATGGGCGCGATGGCATCGAAGAACGCGAGCGCGCGAGCGTCGAGGCGCTGAGCAATC
>DATLKW010000314.1:0-1772 GCA_035538175.1 Gemmatimonadales bacterium
CATCATCCCGTTCATCGGGATCAAGGCGATCGACCTCCTCTTGGTCCTCCTCCGGCTGGTCTGATCATGCTCAAGAACCAACTGCGACCGGCGATCGTCCTCACGCTCCTCCTGTGCGCCCTCACGGGCCTCGCCTACCCCGGCGTGGTGACGGGGCTCGCGCAGCTGCTGTTCCCCGATCAGGCGAACGGATCCCTGATCCGTGGGGCGAAGGGGCAGGTGATCGGAAGCCTCCTCATCGGGCAGGCGTTTGCGCGTGCCGAGTACTTCCACTCCCGCCCCTCGGCCGCCGGCGCCGGCTACGACGACACGCTCTCGGGGGGCACCAACAAAGGCCCGACGGACTTGAAGCTCGCCGACACCCTCATCACCCAGGCGGTGGACAGTGCCGTGCGATTGGACGGCGCGGTGAAGGGCAGGGTGCCCTCGGACCTCGCGACCTCCTCCGCGTCGGGCGTCGACCCCCACATCTCCCCCGCGAGCGCCCTGTTGCAAGTGGCGCGGGTGGCGCGCGCACGGCACGTCGACAGCACGGTCGTGCGAGCGCTCGTGGTCCGCCACCTCGAGGGCCGGCAGTTCGGTTTCCTGGGCGAGCCGCGGGTCAACGTGCTGCGCCTGAACCTCGCGCTCGACAGCCTCACGCTGCGCCGCCCATGACGGCGCCCCTCGCTCTCATCGCGCTCGCCGCGCTGCAGTCGCCCCTCGCGCAAGATACGTCGCGCCACGTAACGTGGAGCGGGTTCGTGGACGCCTACTTCGCGTACGACACCGACCGGCCCGGCTCATTCGATCGCGCCTTCACGACCCAGGCAGCGCGCCACGACGAGTTCAACATCAATCTCGCCTACCTCGCGGTCTCACTCGCGAGCGAACGCACGCGCGGGCGGCTGGCGTTCCAGGCCGGCACGTCGGTGCAGGTCAACTATGCGAACGAGCCCACCATCGGCTCGGTCAGCGGACCCTCCCTGAGCCGTCACATTCAGGAGGCGACGGTGGGCGCGCGCGTGGCGCGGGGGCTTTGGGTGGACGGCGGCATCTACTTGAGCTACATCGGGCTCGAAGGCTGGATTTCGCGGGACAATCCGACGTACACGCGGTCCTTGGTCGCGGACTTCACGCCCTACTACTTGAGCGGCGCGCGGCTCACCTGGCAACCGTCCGCACCCCTCACCCTCCAGCTGCATGTCATGAACGGGTGGCAGATCATCTCCGAGAACAACCGGGCCAAGTCCGTCGGCAGCCGCGTGGACTGGCAACTGAGCTCAGCGGTGACGGTGGCCTACGCCAACTTCGTAGGCAATGAGCAGCCCGACAGCTTGCCGTCGAAGACGCGGGTCTTCAACCAGATCATGGCGCACGCCTCGCTCCCCGGCGGCTGGGTGCTGCAAGGCGAGGCGGACTACGGTCGCCAGGCGGGACTCGCCTGGTCCGGGTTCACGGTCGTCGGCCGAAAGGCTGTTACCAGGAGCGCCGCCCTGGTTGGGCGGCTCGAGGGTTACAGCGACCCAGACCAGGTCATTGTCCTCACCGGCACCTCCGCCGGATTCTCGGGGCGCGGGGGGTCGTTCGGGATGGACATCGACGGCGGGGGCGGTCTCCTCTGGCGCACCGAGGTCCGCGCGCTCCATACCAGCGTTCCATTGTTCCCGCGGGGCGGCAACGCCCGCGCTTCGCGCGACGATGTCCTGCTCGTGACCTCGCTCGCGCTTACGCTCTAGGCCGCCTGCGGTTATGCTGCCAGCGTGAGCGGACGCCCAGACCCCGAAGAGCTG
>DATLKW010000315.1:0-6892 GCA_035538175.1 Gemmatimonadales bacterium
TTTCGAACCCGATGTAGTCTTCGATCAAGTCGGTGTTGAGCAGCTCACCGCCGGGGGCGCCGCGTTCGATCGTGAGCGCCTTGAGCATCCCTCGGCCCGCGTACATCGCGGCGCATAGCCCCGCGGGGCCAGCGCCCACGATGATCACGTCATAGCCATTCACTCGGGCTTCGGGCATTCGGCTTGCCATTCCAGTCGCGGAGGATCCTCCTCCCCCGCCAGGGCGCGCGCCAGGTGGGCGCGAAAGGCGACCGTCTCGATTTCCACGTCGGTGCGTTGCGCGCCTGCGAGCCTCTCGAGCGCGGCGCGCCCGACCACTCGAACGCCGTGGCGGTTGCCGCGGCGCAGGTGCAGAAGAGCGGCGGCGGCCTGAATGAGACCCTGCCAGACGCCGGCCGCGGCGTCATCGCCTGCGCTAATTATAGAACGCCAGACGGTTTCCAGCGCCTCGTGGGCGGCCCAGTAGTCGCCCGCGTTGAACAGATCGCGGGCGCGCGCGAGGTGGGCGCGTCGCTCCTCAGGCCCGAGCGCCGGGGGGCGCGTGGTCACGGCGGGGAGGCCGCGCCGAGCGCCAGCAGGTTCAAAGCCCCGTGACAACTCGAAATGGTGCCGACGAGGACCGCGGCCGGGGCGCCGCTCCCCCCCGCCGCTTGTACGACGCGATCGCCCGCGAGCACCGCGTCGACGGCGAACGTCCCCACCCCGAACACGTGATGTCGGCACACGAACAGGGCGGGCCCGTACACGGGCTCGCCTGCCGCGCGCAGGCGCTCGGTGAAGCCGCGGACCGCGTCCCCCATCTCCCAGGTGCGGGGGCCGCCGATCGCTGGGCAGCGAGCGGGCTCGATGCAGTGCGTGGGACAGATCCAATCGGCGAACGACACGTAGCGCGTGTGGTCGGGCGCGGGGGCGCTCCGGTCGTACGGCGTGGCAAGACCATCCGGGACGGGGCGGACCTCGACGGCGCGCTCGGGCCAGCGGGCGCGAGCTCGGCTGACGAGCCACTCGAACATGAGGTGGGGCATGAGGGGCGAGGGCACGATGTAGTCGTGCGGAGCGTCGGGCGCGCCCGGCGCCGCGTCGGCTGCCGCGCCGAGGAAGTCGGCGAAGTAGGCGCCCCAGTCGCGCGTCACGAACTCGCGGTCCGGCGCGGCGCCGAGCTCGCGCTGCGCGCGGCACTCGGGATCCCGATCGACCACGACCACGCGGCGGAAGCGGGCCTTGCCGCGCTCCTGGGCTTTGGCGAGCTGGGTCGCGTAGAACGTCCCATAGCACCCGCCGCCGACCACGATCATGTCTCGCGCTGCGGCCGGAGCGTCCGTGGCGGCGTTTACGCCTCGCCTCCCGTCACCGCCAGGATCTCACCGGTGACCGCACGCGCCGCGTCGCTCGCCAGGTAGAGCACGGCGCCGACGAGGTCGTCGAGCTCCACCCAGCGCACCTTGGCGCCCGGCATTTGGGCGAGGTTGTCGGCGGTCTTCATGGCGCCCGGCGCCACGGCGTTTACGCGGATCCCGTCCACCGCGAGCTCGCGCGCCAGGGCGCGCGTGAGTCCGACGACGGCCCCCTTGGCGGCGCTGTAGGCGGCGAGCTGGCTCTGAGGCTTGAGGACGGCGACGGAGGCAAAGTTCACGATCGCCCCGCCCCCCTGGGCGCGCAGCACCGGGATCGCCGCTTGCGACACAAACCAGGCCGTCTTGAGGTTGATGGTAAGCTCACGCTCGAACGTCTCGGGCGTGATGTCGAGGACCGGCCCATAGGAGACGAGGCCGCCCGCCACGTTCACGACCACGTCGAGCCGTCCGAAACCGTCCTGCGCGGCGGCGACGGCGCGGCGTGCCGTATCGGCCGTCGCCAGGTCACCGGCGACTGTCCGGACGGCGAACCCCGCGGCGCCGAATTCCGCCGCCCGCTCCGCGAGGGTGGTCGGGTTGCGGTCGGCGAGGACGAGGCGGGCCCCTGCCCGGCCGAAGCCCTGCGCGACCGCATGGCCGATCTGCCCGACGCGGCCGACGCCCGTGACCAACGCGACCTTCCCGCGAAAGTCAGGCGACACTTGCGACGATCTCGTCGACCGCCGGGGTGCCGCGCGCCGCGAAGCTGATCGTGCCGTCGCGCCGCACCACGTAGACGGAGCGTTGGATCCCCTTGCCGTCGTCCTTCAGGGCGTGGTAGGCCCGGGCGACCGTGCGGTCGGGGTCGGTGAGCAGAGGGAAGGTGAACGCGAACTTCCCCACGTAAGCGGCATGGGCATCCACGCCCGCCGGGTTGACGCCGAAGGGCTGGATCCCGGCACGTTCGAACTTGGCCATCTCATCGCGCACGGCGGAGAGTTGGCGGTTTCAGCCGGGGGTGTTGTTCCCTGGGTAAAAGACCAGGGCGACGTGCTGGGTCCGTAGCAGCTCCGCTAGCGCGTAGGTCTTCCCATCCGAGGCGGGGGCCGAGAAGCCGGGGGCCTTGGTCCCGACCGCGAGGAGATCGCTCATCGTGGGCTCCGGTCGCCGTCGATGACGGCGTTGTGCGCGGGGGGCGCAGGGTGAAGGGGGGATGGGCGGCGGGGGCGCCGCGCCTCGAGGCGGTCCAGCCATTCGGCGGGCACGTCGAGCTCTCCCAGCTCGGCGTGGGGGTCACCCAGGTCGGTGTCCCCGTGCCAATCCGACCCGCCGCTCGTGACCAGGCCCAGTCGCTCGGCGATGGCAGCAAGGCGTGTCTCGATCGCGGCCGAGTGGCTCGGGTGGCGCACCTCGACGCCGTCGAGCCCCTGGTCCTGGAGCTGCCGGAGCTGGCGCTCGGTGCCGTGTTCCCCGAGGTGAGCGGCCACGGTTAGGCCGCCGACGCTGTGCACGAGGGTGGCCACCTGATTCAGGGTCGGAAGCGGCTTCTCCACGTACGCCGGCCGGCCGCGGCCCAGGTAGCGCGTGAAGGCGTCCGCGAAGTCGCGGGTCACGCCGCGTTCGACCAGGGCGCGCGCGACGTGGGGCCGCCCGAGGGCGTCGCCGCCAGCCGCGGCTAGGACGTCGGCGAGCTCCAGGCCGATCCCGAGCCGGCTGAGCCGCGCCACCATCTGCTCGACCCGGCGCCGCCGCGCGGCGCGGGTCTCCGTGAGAAACGCTTCGAGCGCTTCGTCCCCGGGCGGCAGGAAGTATCCGAGCACGTGGAGCTCGCCCCAGGGCGCTTTGACGCTGAACTCACACCCCGGGACCACGCGCACGCCGAGCGGCTCGCCGGCTCGGGCGGCCTCGGCCACGCCGCCCGTGGTGTCGTGGTCGGTGAGCGCGATGGCCACGAGCCCCGCTTCGGCCGCGCGCCGTGCGACCTCGGCTGGGGGATACTCGCCGTCCGAGGCGCGCGAGTGGCAGTGCAGGTCAACGTACGCCGTAGGCACCTTCGGGGGCGGTCCACGCCGGCTGCGAGGCGTGGAACAGGGCGGCGAGTTCACGGTCGGAGAGTTCGGCGAGGGCAGCGTCGGGGCTGCGATTCCCCACGGGGGCGAATCGCGTGAAACGGCGTCGGCGCTCGGGGCCGGTGCCCTGTTGGAACACGAGCCCCATCTGATCGCGTCCGTATACGGTGACGCGCCCGGACGGGAACACTTCCCAGGTGCCGCCGTCCACCGCGATCGTGCGCTCTGGCATCGCCGGCGCTATGCCTCCGCCGGTGCGGCGAGGGACACCTCGGTCCAGAGCTCCCAGGCGTCGGGGGCGTAGTTGCCGAGGCTCTGCAACCGTTTCTCGAGCTTGATCTCCTCGGGGAGCCGGGACGCCTGTGCCCGATGGGACATTTCCGTCTGGCTCTCCGAGAACTCGGTGAAGAGTTGGGGATCCTTCGCGTTGCGGAACAGCCAAATGCGCTGCCCGCGTGCCTCCGCGAACTGGCCGAGCTCGCGCAGGGTGGCGAGGTAGTCGTTTTCGTTGGTCGGGGGCACGCGCACCCGCGCGGCCGTCAGCACCTTGGGCATCCTAGACGGCTCCTTCGGGGAAGGTCTCGAGCGTCCGCTTCACATCGGCAAGGAACCGATCCGCGTCAGCACCGTCCACGACGCGGTGGTCGTACGACATCGACACCATGCCCATCGTCCGAATCGCGAGGGTGTCGGTGCCGTCGGGCAGCGTGACGACCTTGGGGCGCTTCTCGATCGCGCCAACGCCGAGGATCGCCACCTGTGGCTGATTGATGATTGGCGCCCCGGCGAAGGACCCGAAGACGCCGGGATTGGTGATGGTGAACGTGCCGCGCTGGATCTCGTCCGGCAAGAGGCGTTTGGTGCGCGCCCGCTCCCCGAGATCGTTGATCGCGCGGGCGAGGCCGACGAGCGACAGCTCGTCGGCGTGTTTCACGACGGGTACGATCAGCCCCCAGTCGAGCGCCACGGCGATCCCGATGTTGACCTCGGCGCGGTAGATGATCGTGTCGCCGGACACGGCGGCGTTCACAATGGCGTGCTGGCGCAGGTTTTCGGCGCAGGCCTTCGCGATAAACGCGAGGTAGGTGAGGTTCACGCCGCGCTCCGCGTAGCTGGCCTTGTGCAGTTTGCGGAGCTCGCTCACGGTGGTGTAGTCGACTTCGAAGAAGCTCGTCACATGCGCTGACACGCGACGTGACAGGATCATGTGATCGGCGGTGATCTTGCGGATCTTGGTGAACGGCTCCACGCGATCGCCGGGCCAGGGCTCCACCACGGGGTGTTCGATCGGGCCGGGCCCGGGGATCGTGGGACGCGCTCCGGGCACCGCGGGGGCGGCGGGGGCGCCGGGCACCGGCCGAGCGCCCGGGACCGCGGCCCGAGCGCCGCCGCCCTCGATGACGCCCAGGAGGTCCTGTTTCGTGACGCGCCCCGCGAACCCGGTGCCGGCAATGCTCGAGAGATCGACCTGGTGTTCGGCGGCCATCTTGCGCACGAGGGGCGTGGATTTGCGGCGCAGGCGCTCCTCCGTGGTTTCCGCGCCGTCCCCCTTCGGCGCTGCGGCTGCGGCGGGCCGCGTGGGCGACGGCGCGGTCGGAGACGCGGCGGGTGCGGGTGGTGCACTCGGGGGCGCGGCCGGGGCAGCCGGCGCCTTGGCCTGAGGGGCGGCGGGCGCGGGGCGTGCAGGGGCGGGAGCGGGGGTGGGGGTGGGGGTGGGTGCGGGTTTCGTCCCTGCTGCAGCCCCTGTCGTCGCGGCCACGGTCGCCGCGCCCCCATCCGTTTCGATCACCGCGACGAGCGTCTGGACGGGTACGGTCTCCCCTTCTTGCACCTTGATCTCGGCGAGCACGCCCGCCGTGGGCGCGGGGATCTCGGCGTCCACCTTGTCGGTGGAGATCTCGAAGAGGGGCTCATCGCGCTTGACCGCGTCACCCGGCTTCTTCAGCCACTTACTCACCGTGCCCTCGGCGATGGACTCGCCCATTTGGGGCATCAAGACCTCAACACGAGCCATGTTCGCTCCGCGGTGTCGGAGATTGGGGGTCGCGGTCTCGGGGACCGAGCCCCCGCCCCCTCAATAGGCGGCCAGCCATCGGGCGGCCTGCACGATGTCTGCCGTTTGCGGCAGCACGAAATCTTCCAGGGTCGGGGCGTAGGGCAGCGGCACGTCGTGGGCCGTCACCCGGCGGATGGGCGCGTCGAGCCATTCGAACGCCTGCTCATTAATGCGCGCTGTGATCTCTCCCGCCACGCCCCCGGTGCGCGTGTCCTCATGGACAATGAGCACCCGATTGGTCTTCTTGACGGTCCGCATAATCGCCGCGTCGTCGAGCGGCACGAGCGTGCGGAGGTCGAGGATCTCGACCGAGAGGCCGTCCGTTCGGTCGAGCTCGTCCACCGCCTCGAGCGCCTTCCACACCGTGGCGCCGTAGGTGACGATCGACAGGTCCCGGCCCTCGCGCACCAGGCGCGCCTCGCCGATCGGCGTGAGGGTCTCCTCGCCTTCGGGGATCGGCTCCTTGATGCGCCGGTACAGCCACTTGTGTTCTAGGTAGAGCACGGGATCGTCGTCGCGGATGGCGGCCTTGATGAGGCCTTTCGCGTCGCGAGCCGTCGCGGGGTAGACGATCTTCAGGCCCGGCGTGTGAAAGAACGCCGCCTCCGGGCTCTGCGAGTGGAACGGACCGCCGCGCACGTAACCGCCGCACGGTCCGCGCACCACCATCGGGGTGGCGAGGCCCGCGCGGTAGCGCGCGGTGGCGACGTAGTTCGTGAGCATGTCGTAGGCACACGAGATGAAGTCGATGAACTGCATCTCGGCGACCGGCCTGAGGCCCATGTGGGCTGCGCCCGCCGCGGCGCCGACGATCGCGGCTTCGGAGATGGGGGTGTCGATCACGCGCTCGGCCCCAAACCGTTTGAGAAAGCCGTCGGTGACCTTGAACGCTCCGCCGTACGCGCCCACGTCCTCGCCCAAGATGAAGACGCGCTCGTCGCGTTCCATTTCCTCCCATAAGCCTTGGCGCAGGGCCTCGAGGTAGGTGATCTCAGTCATCAGCCGCTCCGAAACCACAGCCGGTCGGCCGCGGGCGGGTCGACGAACACGCCGGGCAGCGCGCTGTCGCCAGCCGGCAGGGGCTCATCCGCGCACCGGTCGGTGGCCGCGTCGACTTCGTCTTTCACAGCCCCATCGATCGCGGCGAGCTCAGGCTCCGTGGCCCAATCGTTCGTAACGAGGCGTTGCGCGTAGCGATCGATGGGGTCGTTCTCCGTGGCCCAGCGGTTGAGTTCGTCCTTCGGGACATAGTGCTGGTCGTCGTGTTCGGCGTGCCCCTTGCGACGATACGTCTTCACCTCAATGAACTGCACCCCCTCGCCGCGGCGGGCGCGGCCGGCGGCGGCCTTGGTCGCCTCGTACACGGCGAGCACGTCGTTCCCATCCACGGTGACGGCGGAGATCCCGTAGCCGGGGGCCTTCTCTGCCAGGTC
>DATLKW010000316.1:0-16580 GCA_035538175.1 Gemmatimonadales bacterium
GCATGGGACGACTCCCAGATCAGATCGGTGGAAAAAACGCCACCCAAAATAGGGAGTTTGGTTGGAAAACGCGATACCCCTTCGCTTTAAGCCTCTGAACCTTGAAAGTACTTGAAGGTGGAGTGAGGATACCTGCGGCCAGATTCCCGAAGATTTGCCGAAGTCGGCCCTAAATCAGGCCCAACGTGGTCCCCACACGCTGGAACGCGGCGAGCGCAAAATCGAGGTCCTCTTGCGTGTGCCCGGCCGAAAGTTGGCAACGAATCCGGGCGTGGCCCTGCGGGACGACCGGATAACCGAACCCGGTCACGAACACCCCCGCGTCGAGCAACAGCTCGCTCATCCGGATCGCCTTGGCGGTCTCGCCCAAAATGACGGGCACGATGGGCGTCTCGCCGGGGAGGGGCTTGAAGCCGAGCCCGAGTAACCGGTCGCGGAAATAGCGCGCGTTCGCATGCAACCGAGCCACGAGCTCGGGGTGGCGCTCGACGTGGCGCACCGCTGCGAGGGCACTTCCGGCCACCGTGGGGGGCAGGGCGTTCGAAAAGAGCTGCGGACGGGAGCGCTGCGTGAGGTAGTCGGCGAGCGGCACGGGACCCGCCGTAAACCCTCCCGCCGCGCCCCCGAGAGCCTTGCCGAGCGTCGACGTGATCACATCCACCTCGCCCACCATGCCGTAGTGCTCCGCCACCCCGCGGCCCGTCTTGCCCAGCACCCCGGTCCCGTGCGAGTCGTCGACCGCCACCACGGCCCCGTAGCGGCGCGCCAGGGCCACGATGTCGGGCAGGCGAGCGATATCGCCCTCCATCGAGAAGACGCCGTCGGTGAACACGAGTTTGAGACGCGCGCTCGCGGCCGCTTTCAGCTTCTCCTCGAGGTCGGTCATGTCGGAATGCCGATAGACGGCCGTCTGGCACCGCGTGATGGTCTTGGCGAGTCGAATCGAGTCAATGATCGAGGCGTGGTTCAACTGGTCCGAGATCACGATGTCCTGCTCGCCCAGGAGCGTGGGGCAGAGGCCCTCGTTCGCGTTCCAGCAGCTCACGTAGGTGAGCGCGGCCTCGCAGCCGACGAACCGGGCCAGCGCCGCTTCGAGCTCCCGGTGGATCGTGAAGGTGCCGCAAATGAAGCGCACCGAGCCGGTCCCCGCCCCGAACTCCTCGAGCGCCCGCCGGCCCGCCGCGACCACTTCGGGCTCCGAGCACAGCCCGAGGTAATTGTTGGAGGAGAGAATCACCACCTCGCCCCGACCCTCCATCCGGGCGCGCGCGGCCTGGGGAGACTCGAGATAGGTGAGGCGCTTGTAGACCCCTTCCGCCTTGAATTGCGCGAGCTCCGAAGCGAGCCGGGCCGTGAAACTCATGCGATCTCCAGGATGATCTTGCCCGCATCGCCCGAGCGGATCGCGGCAAGCGCCTCGTCGATCTTGGCGAGCGGGAATTGGTGGGTGATGACCGGTCGAGGGTCGACGAGCCCCGCCGCGAGGTAGCGCCGCATCTGGTCCCACGTTTCGTACATCCGACGGCCGATCACGCCATACACCGTGATGCCCTTGAAGATGATCTCGGCGGTGAGGTCGATCGGGATGGGCGCGTTGGGCAGGCCCAGCAGCTGCACCCGGCCCCCCAGCCGGACGGCGGCGAAGGCCTGGTGCACGGCCTGGGGCACGCCCGACATCTCGCACACCACGTCCGCCCCCTCGCCGCCCGTCTCGGCGAGGACCCGCCGCACGACGTCGTCGCGCGTCGCGTCGATCGTCACGTGAGCCCCCATGCGGCTCGCGAGCTCGAGCCGCGTGGCACTGACGTCCGAGGCGATCACCTTGGCGGCGCCCGCCGCCCGGGCGATCGCCACGGCAAAGCAGCCGATCGGCCCGCACCCGACCACGAACACTGTGCTCCCCGGCACCTTGGCCGTCAGCACGGCGTGGAATGCGTTCCCCATCGGATCCATCACTGCGCCGACTGTCGTGGGGATGCCGTCCAAGGGCAGCACGTTGGTGGCCGGCATCGCGATGTACTCGGCGAAGGCCCCATCGCGATCCACTCCGATGATGCGCGTCTGCTTGCAGATGTGGCTGTTGCCCGTGCGGCACTGGAGACAGTGTCCGCACACGATGTGCCCTTCGGCCGTCACCAATTGCCCCGTCCGGAGGCTAGCGACGCCGTCGCCCACCGCGACGATTTCGCCCGCAAACTCGTGGCCCACCACGATCGGCGGCTGCACGCGCCCCTGGGCCCAGGCGTTCCAATCGGCGATGTGGAGGTCGGTGCCGCACACGCCCGCGTGCCGCACGGCGATCAACACCTCCCCCGGGCCCACCGACGGCTTGGCGACCGTCGTGACCTTGAGACCTGGGGCGCGGCGCTCCTTGACGATGGCGTGCATGTAGCTCGAGGGATTGCTGGGGACGCGAACGGGGGCGGGACGCGTCAGAAAATGGACCGGGTGAAGCCTCCATCCACCTGAAGCACTGCGCCGGTAATATAGCTGGCGCGCTCCGACGCCAGGAACGCGACGGCGGCCGCGAGCTCCTCGGTGCGTCCCATGCGCCCAAGCGGAATCCCGGCGACCATGTCCCGCATGATGTCTTCCGATCCTCGGTGCTCGCGTTTGGCGCGCGTCGCAACGAGCTCCCCGATCCGATCGGTCGCGATGAAGCCGGGACAGACGACGTTCACCGTGATGCCCTCCGGCGCGACTTCGTCCGCGAGCGCCTTGGCGAACCCGAGCACGCCCGCCCGGGCGGTGGATGAGAGGATCAGACCGGGGAGCGGCTGCTTGGCGGCGACCGAGGCGAGGCACACGATCCGCCCCCACTGGAGCTTGCGCATCAGGGGCACCGCGGCGCGGCACAGGTGCACGGTCGAGAGGAGGTTGAGCTCCACCGCGCGGTGAAACGCGTCGCCGCTCTGTTGAGTGAACGGGGCGGCGGGCGGTCCGCTCGCGTTGCAAAACAGCACGTCGAGCCGCCCGAGCTCATGGTGCACCCGCTCCACCAGCGCCTCGGCCTGCGCTGGGACCCCGACGTCCGCCGCGAACGGGGTGACCCGCTGGCCCGTCTCCCCCGTGAGCTCCTCCGCCACGCGCTCGAGCGCGTCGTCGTGACGGCCGTTCACCGCCACGCGGGCTCCCTCGTGCGCTAGCAGCTTGGCGACCGCATGCCCCA
This sequence comes from Gemmatimonadales bacterium, assembly GCA_035538175.1. Taxonomy (GTDB): domain Bacteria; phylum Gemmatimonadota; class Gemmatimonadetes; order Gemmatimonadales; family GWC2-71-9; genus AG41. Next base: position 3,170 of record DATLKW010000316.1, read on the forward strand.
ACCCCTTGGTGCTGCCACACACCAGCGCGACCCGGCCGCCGAGACCGAGCTCCATAGGCGCACGAATCTATTGGGGCCGACGGACCTCGGTTAGTCGGCGACGGCGACGTGCGCGCGCTCGACGCGCACGGCGCAGCACTTGAGCTCCGCCATCTTGGCGTAGGGATCGAGCCGCGGATTCGTCAGCAGGTTGGCCGCGGCTTCGCGGAAGTGGAAGGGCACGAACACCTGGCCTCGCGCCACGCGCGCCGAGATCCGGCACGAACTCACGAGCGTATTGCGGCGTGAGGTGAGGCGGACGAGATCGCCCTCCTCGAGCCCCAACGACGTCGCGTCCTCGGGATGCAATTCGACGATCGGGGTGGGCTCGCGCTGGTCGAGGCCGCTCGAGCGCCGCGTCATCGTGCCCGTATGCCAGTGGTAGAGCTGCCGCCCCGTGTTCATGACGAAGGGGTAGGCGTCGTCGGGCAGTTCGACGGGAGGCGCGTACTCGACTGGGACGAACGTCCCTTTCCCGTCGGTGGTGGGGAAACGGTCCTGGAAGAGGAAGGCGGTGCCCTCGGAGGTGGACGTCGGGACGGGATACTGGAGCCCCGCCCCTTCCAGTCGCTCGTACGTCACGCCGCGCCACGACGGCGTGACCCGCACGATCTCGCGCATCACCTCCTCGGCCGTCCGGGCCGGCGTTGGGAGGCCGATGCGGTCGGAGAGCTCGGCCAGGATCTCGAGATCGGCACGCGCCTGTCCGGGAGAGGCGACGGCGCGACGGCCGAGCTGGATGCGGCGCTCCGTGTTCACGAACGTGCCCGTCTTCTCGGCGAAACTCGAGCCGGGAAGCACCACGTCCGCGTAGCGCGCGGTCTCGGTGAGGAACAGGTCGTGGACGGCCAGGAACTCGAGCTCGCGGAACCAATGCTCGGCGTGGGCGATGTCGGGGTCGGAGATGATGGGATTCTCGCCCATGATGTACATCCCCGAGACGCCGCTCTCCGGCCGCGCGACCTCCGTCACCATCAGCCCCGGCTTGAGCGACAGGGTCTCGGGCTTCACTCCCCACGCGGCGGCGTACTCCGCCCGGACCGCGGGATCGCTGACCGGGCGATAGTCGGTGTACACGAACGGGATCGCGCCCATGTCGGAGGCGCCCTGCACGTTGTTCTGGCCGCGAATCGGCATCATGGCGGCTCCCCAGCGCCCGATCATGCCGCACGTGAGCATGAGGTTGAGGAGCGACGTCACGAGATCGGTGCCGTTGGCGTGCTGCGTAAGGCCCATCGCCCACAGCGTGCTCGTGTTGGGGCCCCGGGCGAAGAGCTCCGCGGCCGCCCGGATCTCGGCCGCCGGCACGCCGCTGATCTTCGCGGCGACCTCGGGGGTGAGCGCCCGCACGGAGGCTTTGAGCGCCGCGAAGTCGTGCATGCGCTCGGCCACGAAGCGCGGGTTCTCGAGGCCCTGGGCGAGGATGTGGTTCAACATGCCGCTGAACACCGCCACATCGGTGCCCGGCTGCATCTGCAGGTGCAAGTCGGCGCGCACAGCGAGTTCCGTCCGCCGGGGATCGGCCACGATGAGCGTCGCGCCGCGCGCGTGGGCCCGCTTGATCGCGGCCCCGAACACGGGGTGCGACTCCGTGGTGTTCGCCCCCGCGACGAAAATGACGTCGGCCGCGTGCTCGACCTCGCGCATCGAACCCGAGGCGGCCGACGTCGCGAGCGCTCGCTGCATCGCCGCCACCGAGGTCGAATGGCAGAGGCGCGTGCAGTGATCGATGTTGTTGGTCCCGACCCCAGCCCGGAACAACCGCATCATGAGATAGTTCTCCTCGTTGCTGCACTTGGCCGAGGAGAAACACGCGAGCGCGTCAGCGCCGCGCTCCGTTTTGATGCGCACGATCTCCTGCGCCGTGAGTTCCAGCGCTTCGTCCCACGTGGCCTCGCGGAACGGCTCGTACCAGGAGGCCGGCGTCGCCACGCGATCGCGAATGTCCAGGTCCAGCCGCTCGAGTAGCGGCAGCTCGCGCACCCGCTTGCCGGTCGCGCGCGGCGGGCCAGCGGGCTTGGCGTCCTGCCCTTCGCCCTCGATCGTCTGCCACGGACCGCCCCGGCGCTGCGGCCCCGTGCGCCCGCGCCATACCCAGCGCCCACCCTCCTTCACCCAGCCCTTGCGGATCAAGGGCGTCGTGAGCCGGTCGTGGTGTTGCGGGAAATCGTAGCCGAACCGGCCCTTCACGCAGGTCGAGCCTTGGTTGGGCGTATCGAGTTCGATATCGGGGGAGGTGACGCGAACGACTTGGCCACCTGCCACCTGCAGGTCCACTTGGCACCCCACCCCACAGTACGGGCAGACCGAGCGGACCGTGCGCTCCGGCCGGCGGACGACCTCGGGCGCGAAGCGCTGCTGCGGCATCACTTCGAAGATGGCCCCCGTCGGGCACACCCGCACGCACTCCCCGCACCACGTACACCCCGCCTTCTCGGGGTCGCCATCCGCCCCCACGATGATCTCCGCGTGCTCGCCCCGCTGGGCCACGTCCAGAACGCCCACGACCTGGATCTCCGCGCACGCGCGCACGCAGCGCGTGCACAGGATGCACGTGCTCATGTCGTGGCGAATCATCGGATCCCCGGGACGCTCGTCGCCGTGGCGGAGCATTAGATCGCGGTCGCCCAGGGCGGTCGGCACCACGCCGTAGCGCACGACGTAGCGCTCGAACTCGTTACGCGGCTCGGCCCGACCGCCGTTGTGCAGGTGCTCGGCGGGATAGCGCTCGAGCAGGAGCTTCAGCACCCCCCGCCGATTCTCCACCGCCGCCGCGGACGCGGTGTGCACCGCCATCCCCTCCGCCACCTTGGTCGCGCACGCCGGCACGAGCTTCGGCTGCCCTTCGACAGACACGAGGCAAATCCGGCAGTTACCCACGCTGGCCAGCTTGGGATACTAGCACAGGGTGGGGATGTCCGCCACCCCGGCGGCGCGCGCCGCTTCGAGGATCGTCTGGTCGGCGGAACCGGTGACCGCGCGGCCGTCAATCGTCAGGCGGACCATGGTCCGGTAAAGATTAGCCGGCGGACATTGGCGATTCCAGCGGGGCCGCGGCGCGCCGCAGGTGCGATGCCACGGCAACGCCTGAAACGACCCGGGCCGGCGCGGCGCCGGCCCGAGGGACTCAGTCGAGGTGTTCGGGGAGGTGGCGGTGTGTGTGGTCGTCCCCCTCGCCCTCGTCCGTGAACCAACAGTACGCCCAGATCTTCGCCGGGCGCAGCACCCGACGGCCGGCGCGCAGGATGATGCCGATCGGCTCGGTGTCGTCGAGCACCAAGGGGAGACTGGTCATGCCGGAGGTTCTCGGGTCGAGGTCGCTTCCGACCCAATGCAAGTGGCTTGCCGTCCGACCGCGCGCCTAAGTGGCTGTGCGCCAAGGGGAAACGGCGCCCGGCCGCGGGGCCAGTGTTATTCCGACACGTGCAGGGCTGTGTCCCGCTGACGCTCCGGCTTGGTCGCCGTGAACCCCGCGCCCGCTTTGGTCCGGCGGCGGCGCACGATCTCCCACCCCGCATAGTCGGCCTGAAGCGCCTCGGGCGCGAGGGGAATCACCTCGCTCTCCGTGGGGCTCGGCAGCACGATGTGCACGCCGCCGGGCCGGGTACAGCCCTGGAGGGCGGCGAGGAGCCCGGAGCGCGCGCGCGGGCGCGCCGGCGCGAGCGCGGCGGGATCGATCACGACGACGCTCGGCGCCACGTCCGGGCACCAGCCCCCGAACGTGACGACGAGCGCGTGCAGCCGGCCCCCGAGCTGCTCCGTCACGGCTCGGCTCTCCGCCCCCTCGATCGCCGTGAGGTCTTGATCGAGCAGGAAGACCTCGGCCTCGTGCGCCGCGATGAATAGCGCGGCGGGAAGCGCCGTCGCGCCGATCACCACCGCTTGGTCGCCGGGCTCGAGGCGCCGGGCCGCGCCGACCAGCGGGCCGTCAGGCTCCAAGTTCCAATGCGTGGGCGCACGCTGCGCCGCCCGCAGGGCGCGATGCTTCTGCCGCCACCGCGGGAATGAGGGCAGACGCAGCCGGCGCGCGATGATGCGATCCACGTGCTCGAGGAGCAGCACCTCCGTGAGGAGGTACTGCCCCGCCGCGGTCTCTTCCAGCTCGCGCACCGCCTCGTCGCCGATCTCGAGCAACTGCTCGCGCGTGAGCGCGTTCTTGTACTCCTCGATGCGCTCGAGCAGGAACTCGTGGTACTCCTGCTTGAGCGAGCGCGGGGGCCGACGCGCCATCGGGGAGGGATGGGCCCCCGTCAGACTCAGCATGGCTCGACGTGCACGGTGACCTCGTGCAGCCGCAAGTCGCGCTTCAAGCATTCCTCCACGAGGTCGGCAATCGCGTGTGCCCGCTCGACGTTCGCTTCGCGATCGACGCACACCGTGACCTCCGCATAGCGCTGGTCGGAGGGCCCGCGCGAACGGATGCCATAGGCACCCTTCACGCCCGGGACGGCCTGGGCGGCCCGTCGAATCTCGTCGGTCGGGAGCGCTCGCTCGTCCACCAGCACGGGCACGGTCCGCCCGAGGATCTGATACCCGATGAAGACGATGACGAGGGCGACGATGATCGCCACGACCGCATCCGCCCACCACCACCCCCTGCGCGCGAGCAGCAAGGCGAGGATGATGCCCACCGTGATGAACGCATCGCCGCGCGTGTGGGCCGCGTCGGCGATCAAGAGTTCGCTCCCGAGCTCCGAGCCGCGACGCTGCTCGTACCATGTCAGGAGCGCATTGACGCCCAGCGTGAGCACGAGCAGCGCAAGCTGCCCGTCGCTGATGTCGACCCGCTGCACGCGGCCCACGAGATGATTCACTGCCTCCCGCACGAGCTCGAAGCACGAGATCGAGAGAAACCCCACGATGGCGAGCGCCCCGAGCGTCTCGAACTTTCCGTGGCCGTAGGGGTGCTCCTCGTCGGGCTCCTGCGCGGCGACCCGGACGACGACCAGCGCGAGCCCGTTGCTCAACGCGTCCACGCAAGAATCCACGGCCCCCCCGAGGACGGCGAGGGAGCCCGAGCCGAACCCCACCGCGAGCTTCATCCCGACGACCGCCACATTGGCGATCAGGAGACCGAGGAACACGCGGCGAACGCGGGCGGACGCCGACATGGGCAGGACTGCAAGGTTGTAAAGGACGGCGGGTTAGTCAACGGGGAATGGGCGCGCGGGACGGTCGGGCACACCACGGCCCGGGAGGACCGTCGTCCCGCCGGCGCGCGTCAGTCAACCGCGCGGAGCAGCGCCCCCTTCAAATACCCCGTCTCCGGAACGTTCACGAGCTCGGGATGGTCGGACCCGGCACCGGTGAGGGCGAGGAGCTCGAGCCGGCGGCCCGAGTCGCCGGCCGCGTCGGCCAGCATCGCGAGGAAGATCGCCCGCGTCACGTGGTAGGAGCACGAGCAGGTGAAGAGGACGCCGCCGGACTCGAGCAGGCGCATGGCGCGGAGATTGATCTCCTTGTACCCGGCGAGCGCGCGGACCACGCTGTCGCGGGACTTGGCGAACGCCGGCGGATCGAGGACGACGGTGTCGAAGCGCTCGTCGCGGCGCTCGAACTCGCGCAACAGGTCGAACGCGTTCGCCTCGCGCCAGATGATGTTGGCGAGGCCGTTGAGCGCTGCATTCTCGCGGCCGCGCGCCAGCGCGGCCGCGCTCGAGTCCACCGCGACCACCTCCGTCGCTCGGTGCGCGAGATGCAGGGCGAACGACCCGTGATAGGTGAACAGATCGAGGGCCCGGTGCGGCCCCGCGTGCGCGCGGACCAGCACGCGGTTCTCGCGCTGGTCGAGGAAGGCCCCCGTCTTCTGGCCATCGTGGGGCGCGGCGAGATAGCGCACGCCGTGCTCGGAGACCTCGATCGTGGGCGGGACGGTACCCCGCGCCGCCACGACCTCGAGCGGCAGGCCTTCATGGCGCCGAATGGCCGCGTCGTTGCGCAAGAGAATCCCCTGGGGCGCGAGCGTCGCGGCCATGCCGTCGAGCACGTCGTCGCGCACCGCCTCCACACCAGCGGAGAGCAACTGGGCCACCACATAGGGGCCGTAGCGATCGACGACGAGCGCGGGGAGGCCGTCGCCTTCGGCGTGCACGACGCGGTACGCCGTGGCGTCGAGGGCGCCGCGCCGCTCGGCGGCCGCCCCGATCCGTCCCTGCCACCAGTCGCGGTCCACCAGCTCGCCGCCGCGCGTGAGGAACCGCAACCGAATCTCGGACTTGGGCGAGTAGAGCGCCTGACCGAGCCGACGCCCACGTCGATCGGTCACGGGCACGATTCCCGGTGCATCGCGCGGCTCTGCGTAGACGTCGCCTCGGTACACCCAGGGATGCCCCGCTTGCCAGCGGGCGGCTCCCTTGGCCGAGATGATTACGGCCCGCTCGGCCGTGCGTGGGCCGGCTGCCGGGGGGAGCGCCCGCGCGTCGGTCACCGCGGCCGGTCGGGCCGCAGCTTGGCGGCCTCCCGGAGGTACATATGTTTCAACTCGCGCTGCGGCTTGGCCGTGTAGAAGTGCAGCAGCACCCGGATGCAGCGCCGCACGCCGTCGGGCACGGCGACTTCCGCGGCGCCGAGCAGCGGGACGTCCGTCCACCCCAGCAGACGCGCCGCGCGCGCCGGGTATTCGGCGGTCAGGTCAGGCGACGACGTGAAGATCGCACTCTCCACCTCGTCGGGGCGAAAGCCGTTGGCGTCCTGCAGCGCCCGCAACAGCTCCGCCGTCGCCTGCAGGATCGCGTCCCCGGTGTTCGCCGTCGCGGTGGTCGCACCGCGCAGGCCGCGTAGGATTTTGCTCATGCCGCTCGCCGATCAGGTGCGCTTGATGGTGCTCACGGACGGCTCGCTCCTCAAGGGGCGCGACCCCGTCGCGGCGTGCCGCCGGGCGGCCGAGGGCGGAGCGACGATGATCCAGGTCCGCTGGAAAGACGGGCCCCCCCGCGACATCGCGGCGCTCACCCGGGCCCTCGTGGGCGCCCTCGCCATCCCCGTCATCGTGAACGACCGCGTCGACGTGGCGCTCGCCGCGGGCGCCGCGGGGGCCCACCTGGGCCAAGACGACGTCCCCATCGACCGGCTCCGGGCACGCCTCACCTTGCCCCCCGGCTTCCTCTTCGGCATCTCCGTTGGCTCGCCGGCGGAGGCCGAACGCGTGCGGTCCTGGCCCGCTGACTATTGGAGCGTCGGTCCCTGTTTCGCGACCGAGACCAAGCGGGACGCGGGCACCCCGCTCGGCGTCGACGGGTTCCGGCGGCTCGCCCGTCTCGCGCCCGCCCGCACGCCCGTGATTGGCATCGGCGGCGTCACCCCGGAGAACGCCGAGGCCCTGCGTCGCGCGGGGGCCGCGGGGGTCGCGGCGATCGCTGCCGTGTGGACGGCTACCGACCCGGCGGCCGCGGCGCGCGCGCTGCGCGCCGCAGTTGCTTGACTCGGCGGATCGCCGCTTCGTGCTCGGCGAAGGTGGTGGAGAAGATGTGCTTCCCGTCGGGCTGCGCGACGAAATACAGGAACGGCACGTCGGCCGGGTAGAGCGCCGCGACGAGACTGGCGCGTCCCGGCTGGCCGATCGGCCCCGGGGGGAGGCCGGGGTGCAGATAGGTGTTGTAGACCGAGCGCACGGCGAGGTTCTTGTCCCACACCCGCTTCAGGCGTCGCCCGTAGGCGTAGCTCACCGTCGGATCGGCCTCGAGGCGCATTCCCCGGCGGAGCCGGTTGTGGTAGACCGCCGAGATGAACGGCCGGTCGGGCGCGTAGCGGGCCTCGGCCTCGACGATCGATGCGAGCGTCACGAGCTCGTGGCGCGACCACTTGAGGGAATCGAGCCGGGCCTGCCACCCCGGATCCCACTCCTCGAGGAACTGGTGCGTCATCACCCGCGTGAGGTCGTGGGCCCCGATGCGCAGCGGGAGCAGGTACGTCGTGGGGAAGAGGTAGCCTTCGGCGCTCGGCGTCGTGCCCGGCACGCCGAGCGAGGCGAGCACGGCCGAGTCTTGCGCCGCGTCGAGCAGGGAGTCGCGCGGGATGTGGAGGGCCTGCTGCGCGAGCTCCGCGATCTCCGCGAGCCGCAGCCCCTCGCGCACCGTGAAGCGCTGCTCGACGCCGCGCCCGCGTTCCAGCGCCCCGACCACGTCGCCCCACGCCGCATCCTCGTGCAACAGGTAGACGCCGCTCTTGAGCGACTCGCCGAGCCCGCGCGCCCGCGCGTACACCCGGAACAGGCCGGGGTGCGCGATCACGCGCCGCGCGGCGAGCGAGTCGATGGCGGCTTCGAGGCTCGCCCCCGTGGGGATGGTCACGGTGACCGGCGGGCCAGCGCCCGCCCCGCAGGCCGCGAGCGCGACGAGGAACGGGGTCGCCCGCCGCCTCACGTCGCGCTTCCGCGTCGCGTGTCTAGGTAGTGCTGCAACAGCACCGTCGCGGCGAGCGCGTCCACGACCCCCCGGCGCCCTCGCGGCAGGCCGCCCAAGTCGCGCACCGTCTGGAGGGCGCGCGCCGTCGTGAGGCGCTCGTCCCACAGCGCCACGGGCCGGCCCGACCGCGCGGCGATCGCCGCCGCGAGCTCGCGCGCCCCGCGCGCAGCGTCGCCTTCCGCGCCCTCAGGCGTCAGCGGGAGGCCCACCACCACCCCCGCCACGGCGTGGCGGTCGAGGAGGGTGAGCAGCTCGCGCATCGGGAACCGTTTCCCGGGACGGCGGGTGAGGGTGGTGAGGGGTTGGGCGAGCGTCTGGGTCTCGTCGGAGAGCGCGAGGCCGATGCGGCGTGCGCCCGAGTCGACCGCAAGCAGCCGGCCCTGGTGCGCCGTCGCCGTCACCCCTGGGCCATCGTCGCGAAGAATTCGGTGTTGGTCTTCGTCCGCTTGAGCCGTTCGAGCAGGAACTCGATCGCCTCGACGGGGGGCATGTCGGCCAGGAAGTTCCGGAGCAAGTACACCTTGTTGAGCTCCTCCTTGTTGAGGAGCAGTTCTTCCTTACGCGTGCCCGACCGCTGGACATCGATCGCGGGGAAGGTGCGCCGCTCCGCGATGCGGCGGTCGAGAATCACTTCCATGTTGCCCGTGCCTTTGAACTCCTCGAAGATCACTTCGTCCATGCGGGAGCCGGTGTCGATCAGGGCTGTAGCGAGAATCGTCAGCGAGCCGCCGCCCTCGATGTTCCGCGCGGCGCCGAAGAAGCGCTTGGGCTTCTGCAAGGCGTTCGCGTCGACGCCGCCCGAGAGAATCTTGCCCGAGTGCGGGACCACCACGTTGTGCGCACGCCCGAGCCGCGTGATCGAGTCGAGCAGGATGACGACGTCCTTGCCATGCTCCACGAGCCGCTTCGCCTTCTCGATCACCATGTCGGCCACCTGCACGTGGCGGTCCGCAGGCTCGTCGAACGTGGAGGAAATTACCTCGACGTTCGCGCCTTTGACGTTCTCCTCCATGTCGGTCACCTCTTCGGGGCGCTCGTCGATGAGCAGCACGATGAGGTAGACCTCGGGGTGGTTCTCGATGACGGAATTGGCGAGCTTCTGCAGGAGGATCGTCTTCCCGGCCTTGGGCGGCGACACGATGAGGCCACGTTGCCCCTTGCCGATCGGGCTCAGGATGTCCATCACCCGCATCGATAAATCGCCGTCCTTGCGCTCGAGCTTGAGCCGTTCCTCGGGATATCGCGGCCGCAGGTTGTCGAACGCGACCCGGTGCTTCGCCTTTTCCGGCTCCTCGCCATTGACGGTCTCGACCTTGAGCAGCGCGAGATAGCGCTCCCCCTCCTTGGGCGGCCGGACCTGGCCCATGATCGTATCGCCCGTCCGCAGATCGAACCGCTTGATCTGACTCGGGGACACGTAGATGTCGTCGGGGCCGTAGAGATAGTTCCAGTCGGGGCTCCGCAGGAATCCGTACCCCTCGGGGAGGATTTCCAACACGCCCTCGCCCCGCAGCACTGTGTCCGAGTCGAGCAGCGACTGCTCGATGCGGAAGATGAGGTCCTGCTTGCGGAGCCCTGAGTAGTTGGTGATGTTGAGCGTTTCGGCCATCGCGTGCAGTTCCGCGACGGACTTCCTCTTTAGTTCAGCGATGTCCACGTGTGTTGTTACTCCGTGATACGACGGGCGAGACCCCGGGATGGGGGATGTGAACGCGTGACGGTGATACTGGAATCTGGAACGTCGAAGGAGTGCGAGAGAGCTATAGTAGGCACGCTCGGCGCCTCCGTCAAGGGCGCGCCGTGCAGCTGAGCGATTTCCTGGTGGCGTGGCGCACAATCGCTCTCCCCGACCGCGAAGTTATTGACGCGCTTGTACATCCCACGCACGCCGCGCCGTCCCCGGCGCTCACGGCCGTGCTCCAGGAATGGCCCGGAACCTACTACTGGTCGGATGAGCCCGAGGGCCGCCACGTGGTCCTTACCCGTGCGCTGCGGCGCCGACGCGAGCGCTGGGGTCTCCACGTGGCGCTGTTTCTCGCGACGTTCTACACCATCACGTTCGCCGGCGCGGTGCTCGCGAACGGGATCCCCTACACCGGCCTGCTCGTCTTCTTTACGAGTGGGTACCCGGGCTACCCCGGGTTTCTCGCCGCGTGGCGCACCGGGCTGCCGTTCTCCCTGCCACTCCTCGCCATCCTCGTGTGCCACGAGCTCGGGCACTACGTGGTCGCGCGGCGCTATCAGCTCGACGTCTCGCCGCCCTATTTCATTCCGGTACCGATGTTCCCGACACTCATCGGGACCTTGGGCGCGTTCATCCGGCTCCGCACCGTGCTCTCGGATCGGCGTCAACTGTTCGACGTCGGCATCGCGGGCCCGCTCGCCGGATTTGTCGTGGCCCTCCCGATACTCGCCCTGGGGCTGCTCGTGAGCGGGAGCGACCCCGCGGCCGCCCACGCCGGGGTCCGCGGGCTGACCGTGTACTTCACGCCCGACCAGGCCACGCCGCTCGGCGACTCGCTCGTGACCCTCTTTTTGCGTTCCCTCTTGGTCGGCGGTGCGACGGCAGTGCGCGTGCATCTGATCGGCTTCGCCGGATGGCTGGGCATGTTCGTCACGATGCTCAACCTCCTGCCCATCTCCCAGCTCGACGGCGGGCACATCCTCTACGCCGCGCTGCCCCGCTGGCAGCGTCGCATCGCCCTCGCCTTCTGGGTGGGGATCATCTTGCTCGGACGCCTGTGGTCGGGATGGTATCTCTGGGGCGCCCTGGTGTTGCTGCTGTCGCGCGGTCGCCTCGCACATCCCGCCGTGCTCGATGCCCAACGCCCGCTGCCAGCGTCGCGGCGTGCGCTCGCCTGGGCGGCGCTCGTCTTGTTCCTGATCACGTTCGCGCCCGTGCCGTTTCGGTTCGCCTGACGCCCGGGCGGCTGCCTCGCGCCGCCCCGAACGTATTGCGTAAGTCGGCCCTTCTTATATCTTTACCCAAACCAGCCCACGGCGTCTGATGCCCGCACAGCCGGCACGCAACCCGTCGGACTCAAACGAAGCGGTCGTCCACGACCTCCCCCCCATCCGATTCGACGGACAACTCATCCCCATTCGCCTCCAGGTACGCCGCACCGACGACGGGATTTGGCGCGGCCGGGTGCTGTTTGGGGCCTCCGATACCGAAGCCGAGCGCGGGACCGCTGAGATCTTCTGCGCCGCGTCCGAACCAGATCTGTGGCAGTCGGTCCGCGACCTGCGCGACCACCATCTGCGCGATCTGTACCGCTCGCTGCTGTAGGTGGCCGACGCTGCCGAGCAGGTCAGGAAGCTCCGGCACGATCTCTCCAATCCGCTCGCCGCCGTCCTGGCCGAGACCCAGCTGCTGCTGCTCGGTGCTGAGAAGTACGATGCGGAGACCGTCGAGGGCCTGCAGCAGATCGAAGCGCTAGCCCGCAAGATGCGCGGGATCTTGGAATCCTTCGATACGTGAGCCGGCGCCACCGGCCACGGTTTGCGCCCGCGTCCGCCCAAGTGGAGTGGTGGTCGGCGCGGCGGCTTAGGTTGGGGCGGTGTCGCTGGCTGCGGTGGCCGCCCCCGGGGCCCCGGCGCTGGCCCGGGTGGTGAGGTAGCGTTGGCCGCTCGCCAGGTACAGCGCGAGCAGCAGGACGGTGGCGCCGCTCGTCGCGAGCTTGAGGGGCGCAGACGCGTCACTGGCCGAGAGAAGTCCTTCGATCGTACCGGCGAGGCAGAGGAGTAACACGGCGGCGCCCACCAGTCGCGCGGCCTCGCGGCCGGCCAAGATCAGCGCGTCGCGCCGCGTCACGTCACCGGGAGCGATCAGCGCCCGGGCCACCCGGAAGCCCGCACCACTGGCGATGAAGATGGCCGACAGCTCGAGCACGCCGTGGCCGGCGACGAACGTCAAGAGCCACCCCGCGAGTCCGTAGTTGGCGAACAAGCCGAGGACCGCCCCGAAGAAGAGCCCGTTGAACACCAGGAGCAAGAGCGTACCGATCCCCGCCGTGATCCCAAACGCGAAGCCGAGAAACGCGACCTGCACGTTGTTGGTGATGATCCGCGAGGCGATGACCGGCAAGTACATGGACGGCGCTTCAGCGTAGCCGAGGCCCTGCGCTCGGTGCTCGACCCCCTCACGCGCCCGCGCGATCATCGCGTCGGGCAGGACCTGCTCTGCGATGGCCGGCCGCTCGCGGAGCAGGACATAGCCCGTGGCGGCTGGGACCGCGAACAGGAGTGCCGCCGTCAGCACGTAGGCGCGAGCGACGAGGATGGCCGCCGGGAGCTCACCGAGGAGCACCGGCCGCAACCGCACCCGGTGCCCGACGTGACGGCCATACAGCGCGTTGTGACCCGCGCTCACCAGCCGCTCCAAATACTCGACAACGCGGGGGTCGACGCCGTACGTGCGGGCGCGCGCCAGGTCGGCCGCGACTTCCCGATAGCGGGCCGCGAAGGCGGGTATGTCGGCTGCGCCGAGCTGCTTGAGACCGCTCCGCTCGGCCCGCGCCGCGACGGCGCCGAACGCCTCCCAGACATCCCGCTTGAGCAGGACGAAGCGCTCCGCGGCGATCGTCGTGCGGCCGACGCCCTCGGCCTGCCGCGTGGCGAGCCGCCCGCGTCGCTTGCCGAGCTCCGCGTCGTGGAGCCGCACGAGAAACGCGTCCGGCTCGGGATCGCGGCGGGGAAACCGCGGGGCGAAGCGTGCCACGAGCTCGGCCGTAAACCGCCGCCGCAAGCTGGCTTCGAGGTGCTCACTGCGCTCGAGATACTGGTCGAGCAGCCGGAACTCATCGTCGGTGAGCTCGGGAGGGCCGGGCTCGAGGGGCTCCGGTGTGGTCGCGGCCGCGGTGGGACCCGCCGCGAGGTGGAAATCCTGTGGCCGGTCGCGCGCCACGACGGTCCCCGCCACGATGTCGCCCAACCGTTTGTTTTTGTCGTGGAACAGCATGAACGCGAGG
>DATLKW010000317.1:0-25593 GCA_035538175.1 Gemmatimonadales bacterium
TCCCACCTGACTTCGTAGTAGCAACGATGATGCCGCTTGAGGCCTTCTGGTATTCTGCCTTGTAGTTCTGGGTGATGACTCGAAACTCTTGTACGGAGTTTCGTGGGAAGACGTTGCCGCGGCTCCGATCTTGGCCCACGACTCCCCCTCGCAAAATGTCGTTCTTGTAACTGGCGCCATCGACAAAGACGTTGACCTGGTCGGCGCCGTACGCGGGGCCATACGCTCCCGCGACGAATGTGCGTTTGATTGAATTGATTTGGTCGTTCTGCGTAACCATGCCGGGCGCGAGCGCGGCGAGGTCAAAAATGTTACGGTTACTCGTGGGCAGATCATTGAGTTGTTGCTGGGTGACGTTCGTCGCGGCTTCCGATGTCCGCATTTCGATGCCCGCGGTGGCCGCGGCGACCGTTACGGCTTCGAGTTGAATCGCCGAAGGGGCGAGCTTGAAGTCCAAGGGAAATACTTCGCCGATCAACACGCGCACGCGCACTTTTTGTGGCGCCATCCCGATTTGGCGCGCGGTCACGTCATATGCGGCCGGCACGAGACCGAGTATGGCGTAGAACCCGTTATTCTGCGTTGCGACCTCCCGCTGCGTCGAGGTCTGAACGTTCACCACAACGACTCGGGCCCCGACGACGGGCGTTCCACTTGAGTCCCGCACATACCCTCGGATGCTTCCGGTGCTTGTCTGCGCTCGCCCTCCACCGACGAGCGTCATCGCCAGAAGGCCTGAGAGCGAGCCGATCCGCGAGGTGTTTCGCAACAACGAGGCGAAGGTCATGTCGAGATCCTCCTACAGGTCAAGGAAGGGGCTGGCCGAACGCGGCAGCCCCCGTTAGCGGATCCCACCGGCAGGCCCCTGCTAATGCTTCGCGCCCTCCTGGTCGGGACCGCTGCTGGGGGCGCTTAATCGGCTGCACGGCTCTGTGGGTGTCAATACCTATAACCCGCTTCCCCCCGTTGATCCTTAGCACCTCGGGCCCTCTGCCGGGCGGGCGCGGAGAGACTGTGTCCCCCGCACTGCGCCACCGATGAACTGGCTCCGCTCTGCGCCGGCCCCATCCATTGCGGCCCCGATCCTCGCGGGTCCGGGGTGCAAGGGTGTAAGGGTGCAAGGCGTGTAAGCGGGCTGTCCCGGACGGCGCCGCGCTTCGTTGACGCATCGCGTCCGTCCTGCTAGTGTCCCATCCTTCCAGACCGTCACCCAAGGACTCCCCGACCCGTGCCGCAACGCCGATGGTGGTTGGCTCCCGCCGCGCTGTCGTTGCTCGGCTGCGGCGGCCCGTTCCCCCAATCGACGCTCCACCCCCGCTCCGACTTCGCCCGCGCCACGGACACGCTGTTCACGAACATTTTCTGGTGGGCAGCCGGTGTGTTCGTTGTGGTCGAGCTGTTGCTCCTCGTCGCGCTGGTCCGCTTCCGGCACAGGGAGGGGCGACCCGCCCCACGGCCGACGCACGGCCACACGCTCCTCGAGATCGCCTGGACTCTCGCGCCGGCGGTCATCCTGGTGTTCGTCGCCGTGCCCACGGTGCGCACCATTTTCGTCACTGCGGGCGACGCGCCCCGCGACGCCCTCAAGGTCGAGGTGATCGGGCACCAGTGGTGGTGGGAGTACAAATACCCCGACTTGGCCATCACGACGGCGGACGAGATGCATGTTCCGGCTGGGACGACGGTCAGGGTCGCCATCACCTCCGCCGACGTCATCCACTCCTTCTGGGCCCCGCGGCTCGGCGGCAAGCGCGACGCGATCCCCGGGCAGACGAACTACATCGCGTTCCTTGCCGACTCCGTGGGCGACCTCCCCGGTCAGTGCGCGGAGTTCTGCGGGGCATCGCACGCGAACATGCGGCTGCGCGTCATCGTGGACTCGGCCGCGGCGTTCCGGGCATGGGTGCAAGACCAGCAGCGCCCGCCTGCGACGCCATCCAAGGCTAGCCTTCCCGAGGAGGGAAGGGCCGTCTACGCCCGCTCGGCGTGTATCGGCTGCCATACGATCCAGGGGGTCTCACCAGGCGTGATCGGGCCGAACCTCACGCATGTGGGGAGCCGCGCCACCATCGCGGGCGGCATCTTCCCGAACGACTCAGGCCACCTCGCCGCCTGGATAGCGGACGCGCCAAGTCTCAAACCCGGCGCGATCATGACCCGCATGAAGCCTCCGCTCACGGACGCGGACATCGCCGCCCTCGTGGCGTATCTCGAAAGCCTGAAATGACCCCCACCGGGACGCGGGCCCCCGCCGCTCCACCGCCCGAAACACGCGAAGCGAAGGGCCTGAAGATCTGGCTCACGACGACGGATCACAAGCGCATTGGGCTCCTGTATTTCTACACGGCATTTGCGTTTTTCTTGATCGGTGGGATCGAGGCGCTCGTCATCCGCGCGCAGCTCGCCCAGCCGAACGGGCACCTCGTGTCGGCCGAGACTTACAACCAGCTCTTCACGATGCACGGCACGACGATGATTTTTCTCGCCTTGATGCCTCTCTCGGCGAGCTTCTTCAACTACATCGTGCCGCTCCAGATCGGCGCCCGGGACGTCGCCTTCCCGCGCCTGAACGCCTTCAGCTACTGGGTGTTCCTCTTGGGGGGCCTGTTTTTGAATGCGAGCTGGTTCGCGGGGCCGCTGTTCCACGTCCCGACCCTGAACGTCGCACCCGACGACGGCTGGTTCGGCTATGCGAACCTCACGGAACGCCAGTACTCCCCCGGGCCGAACATCGACTTCTGGATCCTCGGCCTCCAGATCCTCGGGATCTCGTCGCTTGCGGCGGGCTTCAACTTCATCGTCACGATCCTGAACCTGCGCGCGCCGGGCATGAAAATGATGCGCCTCCCGACGTTCACGTGGATGACGCTCGTGACGCAGTTCCTGGTCATCACGGCCTTTCCCGTCATTACCGTCGGCCTCGCCTTCCTTTTGTTCGACCGCTTCTTCGGCACCCATTTCTACGTGCAGCAGGCAGGCGCGACGCCGGTCCTGTGGCAACACTTTTTCTGGCTGTTCGGCCATCCCGAGGTCTATATCCTCATCCTCCCCGCCATGGGGATCGTGTCGGAAGTGCTCCCCACCTTCGCCCGGAAGCCCCTGTTCGGCTACACCGTCGTCGTGTACTCAGGCATCCTGATTGGCTTCATGGGTTGGGGCGTCTGGAGCCACCACATGTTCTCCGTGGGCTTGGGGCCGATCGCCGACTCGGTGTTCAGCGCTACCACCATGCTTATCGCCGTCCCCACGGGCGTGAAGATCTTCAACTGGATCGCGACCCTCTGGGGCGGCGCGATCCGTGGCACCACCGCGCTCCACTTCGCCGCCGGCTTCGTCGCCATGTTCATCATCGGCGGACTCTCAGGCGTCACCCACGCCTCTCCGCCCGCGGACCTCCAGCAGACCGACACCTACTACGTCGTGGCGCACATCCACTACGTGGTGTTCGGCGGGTCCATCATGGGCCTGTTTGCAGGGATCTACTACTGGTGGCCCAAGATGACGGGGCGCCTCCTCTCCGAGCCCCTCGGGAAGTGGCACTTCTGGCTCCAACTCATCGGGATGAACCTGGCCTTCTTCCCGATGCACCTGATCGGGCTCCTCGGCATGCCGCGCCGGGTGTACACGTACGGCCCCGAGCTCGGCGTGAGTAGCCTGAACGTGGTGTCCACGGCGGGCGCGTTCCTGATCGCGCTCTCGATCCTGGTGTTCCTCGCCAACGTGCTGCACACGCGCAGCCGGGGCACGCCTGCCTCGAACGATCCTTGGGGCGGCGCGACGCTGGAATGGAGCATCCCCTCGCCCCCGCCGCCGTACAACTTTTCCGTGATCCCCGTGGTCGAGAGCCGGCTGCCGCGTTGGAAGACGGAGCACCACGATCCGATGCGCGATCCGCCCGCGGTGCCCCCGGCCCCGATCCACGTACCCGGGGGATCGTGGTGGCCCATGATCGCGGCGCTGGGCCTCCCAATCCTCGCCCTCGCCCCGCTCACCCACACTCTGTGGATCGCGTTCGTGGGTGTCGCCGTGCTGCTCTTCGGGATCTATCGCTGGGCCTTCGAGCCCTTTGAGATGTGACGGCCGTGACCCATGCCGCCGCCGCCCATCACACAAGCCTCGGCCTCGACAGCCGCAAGATCGCGTTTTGGGCCTTCATTGGCTCTGAATGCCTGCTCTTCGGATCGCTCATCTCGACCTACCTCGTCTACAAGGGGAAGAGCGTGGTCGGGCCGTACCCGCACGAGATCCTCAACATCCCCTTCACCTCGATCAGCACGTTCGACCTCCTGATGTCGAGCCTGATGATGGTCCTCGCGCTCGCCGCGGTGCAGCGCGGCGACATGCGGTGGGGGAAGGTGTGGTTGCTCGCGACGGCGCTGCTGGGCCTGGTGTTTCTCGGCGGCCAGGTGATCGAATTCACTGAGTTCGTCCGGAAGGGCCTGACGCTCCAGACGAACTTGTTCGGCTGCACGTTCTTCGTGCTCACCGGGACGCACGGCGCCCACGTCACCGTCGGGGTGCTGTGGCTTCTCACCTTGTGGGTACGCGCCCTCCAGGGCAAACTGACCCAGGCGAACGCGATGACGGTCGAGATCACCGGCCTCTACTGGCACTTCGTGGACGTGGTCTGGATCGTGATCTTCACCGTCGTCTACTTGATCCAATGACCCCGCCCCGACGCGAGAGCGGCCCGACGATGCCCGAGAGCGCCCCCGCGGACCCCCACGCCCATCCGACGGCCGGCGTCTACCTGCGGGTGGCGGCTGTGCTCTTCATCCTCACGGTGCTCGAAGTGGGCGTGTTCTACGTGCCGCTGTTCCGCCCCGTGCTCGTCCCGGTGCTCTTGACCCTGTCGGCGGCGAAATTCGCGCTCGTGGTCATGTTCTACATGCACCTGAAGAGCGACTCGAAGCTCTTTACCTTCTTGTTCGGCGCCCCAGCGGTTCTCGCGACGGTTGTGCTCGTGGCGCTCTTGTTTCTCGTCTTGGGGACGCTCACGCTCCGCGGCGCCGCGGGCGCGGCGGGCAGGGGCGGGGGATGATCGCTCCTGCCGGGCTCGCGGGTGCCTGGCAGCGGTGGGACGTGCACCCAAGCGTCGTCCTCGGGCTCGCCCTCCTGGGCGGGCTATACGCATCTCTGGGCGGGATGCGCTCGGCGCGGCGCCGCGTGGCGTCCTTCGCGGGGGCCCTCATCGTGCTTGGACTTTCGCTGAACGGCCCGCTCCACAACCTCTCCGACGGATACCTCTTCAGCGCCCACATGGGGCAGCACCTCATCCTGACGCTCGCGTTTCCGCCGCTCCTCCTCTACGGGACGCCCGCGGCGGTGGTGCAGCCGCTCCTCCGCTCGCGCGTGGTGCTCCGGTCCGCGCACTGGGCAACCCGCCCCCTCGTCGCCGGCACGCTCTTCTCGGTCCCGATCACCTTGTGGCACTTTCCACAATTCTACGAGGCGGCGCTTGAGCATCACCCGGTGCACATCGCCCAGCATTTGGTGTTCATCGCGACGGGCGTGCTCATGTGGTGGCCCGTGCTCTCCCCCACCCCCGAGCTGCCGCGCGCAAGCTACCCAAAGCAGCTCCTGTACCTCTTCGCGCTCGGCCTCCCGATGTCGCTCGCAGGCGCGTTGATCACGCTGTCACAAGAGGTGCTCTACCCCTTCTACGCCGCGGCGCCGCGCGTCTGGGGGCTCGCACCGATCGCGGACCAGCAGCTCGGCGGGCTCGTGATGTGGGTGGTGGGGACGATCTATCTGTGGGGGGCGGCGACCGTGGTGTGGTTCCGGTGGTCCGCGCGAGAGGAAACGGGCGATGCCGAGCGGGCGGTCCCGCTCGAGGCCTACGGGGCCGGGGTCCGGGTCACTCCCCCTCTTCCGTCTCCCCCAGCGGGTGCAGCTTGAGCGTCTCGGCGATCTTGGGGTGCTCGCGCCAGAGGTAGTACCCCATGCCCCATCCCGCGATCGCGTTGCCGATCGCCACGTTCCACCAAGCGAGTGAGCCGAGCAACGGTTGCGCGAGGATGGCGACCGTCACGTAGAACCCAAATTCGAAGATCGCGAAGAAGACGACGACCAGGTAAAGCGTGGGCGGTGCCACCTCGACTTCCGCCGCCAACGCGGCGGCGATCGTACCCACGATGATGAAGGCGCTCACGTGGATCATCGTGTAACCGATGATGCGGGAATACTCGATCACGACGAGGGACGGATCGCGCACACCCCAGAATACCGCCGACCCGAGCATCGCTGGGGTGAAGAACGGGCGGCCGGCGATCACATCGATGATGAGGAACCACAACGCCACCGCGGCCGCGCCGATGAGTCCGGCGATGAATCCCTCGCGCAGGATCCGCGTCAGCTGCATCCCGTGACTCCCGTCATGGTCCGGTGGGCAATATAGCGTCGCCTCTTTCCGGGGCTAGATTGGCCTCACCTCCAGCGCTCCGGCCGTCACACCATGACCGTCTCCCGACCGCTCGTCTACGCGCTTTCACTCGTCGTCGGCTCCCTCCTCGCCGTTGTGGCGGGCATCCTGCATCCCGACTTGGCCGGCCAGGACGGAGCGGCCCAGCTTGCGGCCATCGCGTCCTCGGAAAGATGGGGCGCGATTCACTGGGCGTTCCTGTTCGGGTTCCCCCTCGCGCTCACGGGCCTCGTGGGCGTCGTGGGGCGACACGTCGGCACGCCGGGGGAGAGCCCCACCCGCGCGGGCGTCATGGTCGCGACCTTCGCCTACGCCGTCTGGGTCGTGATCGTCGCGTTCATGGCGGGCAGCGGCCGATCGCTGGCGCACAGCTACGCCGTGGCCGACCCGGGCCTTACGGCGACCCGCGCGGTGTTCGTCTTCGACATGGTGCGGCCGTTCGCGCTCGCCGCGCAGCGCGTGGCGGGTTTCGCCTTGGGGATCGCCACGGCGTTGTTCGGCTGGGGCGTGCTCGACGGAAAGGTCCTTCCCCGCTGGCTCGGCGCCGGCGCCGTGGCGGCGGGAGCGGTCGGGATGGGGCTGGCGCTCGCGTTCCCGGAAGACACGAAGGCCGATCAGGCGGCCTTCGTGCTTCCGGTGCTGTGGCAGCTCGTGACGGGCGTGGTGCTGGTGCGGAAGGCGCTCTCGCCTAGCGCGCCTTGATCCGCACGACCTGACCGCTCCAGCCGTCCGCGCTGTCGTTCGTGCGCGACAGCACCTGCAAGGTCACCACGTCGGCCGGCTTGACCGAGCGGAGCGCGTCCCGCAAGGCGGCCCGGGTGCGCGTCGGCGTGCCGTTCACCGCCACGATGATGTCGGGCCCCCCTGGATCCTCCGCGGAGCGCAGCCGGCCAAACGCCGGACCCTCGGGCGCCACCTCGGTCACCGCCAGCCCGCCGCCACGCTCCATCACCGCG
The DNA here is from genome assembly GCA_035538175.1 of Gemmatimonadales bacterium. GTDB lineage: Bacteria > Gemmatimonadota > Gemmatimonadetes > Gemmatimonadales > GWC2-71-9 > AG41. Next base: position 7,378 of record DATLKW010000317.1, read on the forward strand.
CGGAGCCGGGCGTTCTGGGCGTCGTCCGAGGTCAGGGGTTGCACGGAAATACCGAGCATTTCTTCCTTGGTCGACCCTTCACCCTTGCCCGGCTTGGCGCTTGCGCTCGCCACCTCGGCCTCGGCGTCCGTCGGGGCGCGCGCGAGACGCACGCTGATCGTCTTGCGCTCGCCTCCTTTGCGCAGCACGGTCAGCTCCACCGTCTCGCCGGGCTTCTTGAAAGCGACCCTTTGCTGGAGTTGCGGCGTGTTGTCGACCGACTCCCCATCCAAGGCCACGATCACGTCTCCGAGCTGAATCCCGGCCCGCTTAGCGGGCGAACGGTCGTCCGCGTAACTCCGGACGACGACACCGGTGATCTGCTTCAACCCGACGTCCAGCGCGTCGTTCTCGTCCGCGTCCACGATCTGGATGCCGAGCACCGCGCGCTCGACATGCCCGGTGCGGACCAGCTGATCCATCACGGTGCGCGCGAGGTTGATGGGGATCGCGAACCCGTAGCCCGCATAAAAGCCGGTTTCGCTCGCGATCGCGGAGTTGATGCCGACCACCTGGCCGCGAATGTTGACGAGCGGCCCGCCGGAGTTGCCCGGGTTGATGGCCGCGTCGGTCTGGATGAAGTCCTGAATCGAATAGCGCGACTGCTGCAGCCCCGCGAGCAGCCGGCCCTTGGCGCTCACGATGCCGGCCGTCACCGTGAAGGCGAACGCCTCCCCGAGCGGGTTGCCGATCGCGAGGGCCCACTCACCCACGCGGGTCGAGTCAGAATTGCCAAACTGGACCGAGGGCAGGCCACGGGTGTCGATCTTGATCACGGCCACGTCGGTGTTGGGATCGGTGCCGACCACCTTGGCCGTGAACTCCCGCTTGTCGTACAGCTTCACCGTCACCTTATCGGCACCCGCTACGACGTGGTTGTTGGTGAGGATGTAGCCGTCGCTCGAGATGATGAACCCCGAGCCCGACCCCTGCTCAACCTGGGGCCGCCGCCTCAGGTTGGGGAAGAACTCCTCAAACCCGGGCGGCAGGCGCTGGTCCTGGGCGCGCTCGACCTTCTGCGACCGAATGAACACGACGGCCGGCCTCACGTGGTCCGCCACCGCGACGAACGCGTCGCCGAGATCGCTCGCGGTCTTGAGCGGGGGGGACGCGACGCGCGGCGGCACCGCCTGCTCTGTCGCTACCTGCGCCGCCGCGAGGGGCTCCACCGTGGGGCTCGGTTTCCGGAGCCCGAGCGTCGACCAGAACGCTACCCCGAGGACGAAAGTGAGCGCCGCCAACCCCCCGAATTTCAACCAGTCACGCGTGCGTGCCGACATTTGCCGTGTCTTTCCGTTAGAGGGTGTTACTTCTTCTTATCGTCGTCCACGATCTCGTAGTCGGCGTCGACGACGTTGTCCTTCTTCTGTTCTGCCCCCGCCCCTGCGCCCTCGGCGCCGCCCGGGGGCGGGGCCTCCCCGCCGCCGGCCCCGCGCTGGGCCGCGTAGAGTGAAGCCCCCGCCGCGGAGTAGGCCTGCTGCAGCTCTTCCAACGCCCGCGAGATCTCCTCCGGATTCCCGGAGCGCAGCGCCTGGCGTGCGCCCTCGACGCTCTTCTCGAGCCGGCTCTTCAACGACGCGTCGAGCTTGTCCGCCCACTCCTTCGCGTTCTTGTCGACCTCATACACCAGCGAGTCGAGACGGTTACGCCGCTCGATCTCGTCGCGGCGGCGCTTGTCCTCCGAGGCGTGCGCCTCGGCGTCCTTCACCATCCGGTCGATGTCCTTGTCCGCGAGCCCCGAGGACGCCTCGATCCGGATCTTCTGCTCCTTGCCCGTCGCCTTGTCCTTGGCCGAGACGTGCAGGATGCCGTTCGCGTCGATGTCGAACGTCACCTCGACCTGGGGGACGCCCCGCGGCGCGGGCGGAATGCCCGTGAGCTGGAACTTCCCGATCGTCCGGTTGTCGAGCGCCATCTGGCGCTCGCCCTGGAGCACGTGGATCTCGACGGTCGTCTGATTGTCCTCCGCCGTCGAAAAGATCTCCGATTTCTTGGTCGGGATCGTAGTGTTGCGCTGGATGAGCACGGTCGTCACGCCGCCCAACGTCTCGATGCCGAGCGACAGGGGCGTCACGTCCAGGAGCAAGACGTCCTTTACTTCGCCCGCGAGCACCCCGCCCTGAATCGCGGCGCCGATCGCCACGACTTCGTCGGGGTTCACCCCCTTGTGCGGCTCCCGGCCGAAGAAGGTCTTCACGATCTCCTGGACCTTGGGCATGCGCGTCTGGCCGCCGACCAAGATCACCTCATCGATCTCGGACGGCTTGAGGCCCGCGTCCTTGAGCGCCTGCTCCATGGGCGGTATGGTCCGCTTCACCAGATCGTCGACCAGCTGCTCGAGCTTCGCCCGAGTGAGCGTCACGTTCAGATGTTTCGGCCCCGACTGGTCCGCCGTGATAAACGGCAGGTTGATCTCGGTCTGCATCACGGTCGAGAGCTCCATCTTCGCCTTCTCGGCCGCTTCCTTGAGCCGCTGCAGCGCCATCGGGTCCTTGGAAAGATCGATTCCCTGGTCGCGCCGGAACTCGTCCACCAGCCACTGGATGACCCGCTGGTCAAAGTCGTCGCCGCCGAGATGGGTGTCACCGTTGGTCGACTTGACTTCGAATACCCCCTCGGCGAGCTCCAGGACCGAGATGTCGTAAGTTCCACCGCCCAGGTCGTAGACGGCGACCTTCTCTTCCTTCTTCTTATCGAGCCCGTAGGCGAGCGCCGACGCGGTCGGCTCGTTGATGATTCGCACGACATCGAGCCCGGCGATCTTGCCGGCGTCCTTCGTCGCCTGCCGCTGTGAGTCGTTGAAATAGGCAGGGACCGTGATGACGGCCTTCTCCACCTTGTGGCCGAGGTAGTCCTCTGCGGTCTGCTTCATCTTCTGGAGGATCATGGCCGAGATCTCGGGCGGGGTGTAGCGCTTTCCCTGGATGTCGACCGCGGCGACGGCGTTCGGACCCTCCACCACCTTGTACGGCACGCGCTTCGTCTCCTCCACCACCTCACCCATGCGCCGTCCCATGAAGCGCTTGATCGAGAAGACCGTGTTCTGGGGGTTCGTAACGGCCTGACGCTTGGCCACCTGTCCGACGAGCCGCTCACCGTCCTTCGTGAAGGCCACGACGGACGGCGTCAAGCGCCCGCCTTCGGCGTTGGGGATGACGACTGGATCGCCGCCCTCCATCACGGCCACCACCGAGTTCGTGGTACCCAAATCAATGCCGATGATTTTCTCCGCCATGACGACTGCTCCTTATCCTAAGGTCGATGCGCCACCCACGTCGCTCGTCGCAGAGGCAAAGGGCGTGCCCGAGAAAGATGCCAAAAAGGCAGAGCGGGGGAAGGTGCGCGTGGTTAGATTCCGCACCCTGTGATCCCCTACAAAGACGAAAACCCCACCGAACTGACACCCGTCGTCACCGTCGGCCTCATCATCGTCAACACCCTGGTCTGGCTGTTGGTTCAGGGGGGCGGGCTGAATACCCCGGAGCTCGCTCGCTCGGTGTGCCAACTGGGCCTCGTGCCGGGCGAGGTGCTGCACGTCCTGCCCCCGGGCACCAGCGTCCCCCTCGGGCCCGGGATGCACTGCGTCGTGACCGCCCAGGCGAATTGGTGGACCGTCATCACCTCGATGTTCCTGCACGCGGGCTGGGTGCACCTGATCGGGAATATGTGGTTCCTGTGGGTGTTCGGGAACAACATCGAGGACTCGATGGGGCACGGCCGGTTCGTCGTGTTCTACCTCTTGTGCGGGATCGCGGCGGCGACCGCCCAGATCATCAGCGATCCCCACTCGGCCGTGCCGATGGTGGGCGCCTCAGGCGCGATCAGCGGCGTCATGGGGGCCTACGTGCTCCTGTTCCCCCGCGTGCGCGTCCACACGCTCGTCTGGCTCGGCTTCTTCGTGACGACCGTCGCCCTGCCGGCGTACGTGATCCTCGGCTACTGGTTCTTCTACCAGCTGCTCCTGGGCACCGTCACCGCGCTCACGCGCATGGAGGGCGGGACGGCTTTCTGGGCGCACGTCGGTGGGTTCCTGGCGGGCCTCGCGCTAATTCGGCCGTTCGCGAACGCGGAGTTCCTGGAGCGGCGCCGCGGGCGGGTGGTCATTCTTCCGCGTGGTGCTTGATCGTCTTTCCTTCCACCACGAAGACCACGTCCTCCGCGATGTTCGTCGCGAGGTCGGCCACGCGCTCGAGATTGCGGCTCACGAGGAACAGGTCCATCGCGGCCCCGATGATGTGCGGATCTTCCATCATGTGCGTGAGGAGGATCCGGAAGATCGAGCGATTCAACGCGTCGACCGAGTCGTCGCGCCGGCAGATCTCGCGGCCGAGGACGGCGTCTCCCCGCACGAACGCGTCGAGCGCGCCCGAGAGCATGGCGCGGACCTGGCGGGCCATCTCCACGAGCTCGGGCTCCGGAGCCACCATCCGGAAGCTGAGTAGCCGCTCGGCCGACTGGGCGATGTTCACCGCGTGGTCGCCGACCCGCTCGAGGTCGTTCGCGATCTTCGTGGCGGCGACGAGCAGCCGGAGGTCGCGGGCCATGGGCTGCTGGGTCGCGAGCAGGTCGATCACCGTTTCCTCGACGTCTAGCTCGAGCGCGTCAATCGCGCGATCGCCGGCGATGACCTGGGCAGCGACCGCGGCGTCGCGCTTCAAGAGCGCGTCGAGCGCGCGCCCCAGCGCCTCCTGGGCCTCGCCCGACATCGTCAGGAGCTTGGCTTTGAGCTCGGAGAGCTCGTCGTGGAAGTGGCGATGCGCGGCGCGCGGCGAAGAGGCGCTCATCCGAACCGTCCTGTGATGTAGGCCTCGGTACGCTCGTCCGCGGGCCTCGTAAACAGCTGCTTCGTGTCGTCGAACTCGATCAGGTGGCCGAGATAGAAGAACCCGGTGAAGTCGGACACCCGGGACGCCTGCTGCATGTTGTGCGTCACGATCACGATCGAATAGCTCTCCTTGAGTTCCTGCAACAACTCCTCGATACGCTGCGTGGCCCCGGGATCGAGGGCGGAGGCCGGCTCGTCCAAGAGCAGCACCTCGGGCTCGTTCGCCAGGGCGCGCGCGATGCAGAGGCGTTGCTGCTGCCCTCCGGAGAGGCTCGTGCCGGCGGCGTCGAGCCGGTCCTTCACCTCGTCCCAGAGCGCCGCCTTGCGCAGCGCGCGCTCCACGCGGTCCGCCATCTCGCGCTCCGGCGCCAAGCCGTTGATGCGCGGGCCGTAGGCCACGTTGTCGAAGATGCTCTTCGGGAACGGGTTCGGGCGCTGGAACACCATCCCGACCTCGCGCCGGAGTGCCACGGCGTCCGTCCCCCGCGAAAACACCGAGACCCCTTCGAGCAACAGGTCACCGCTGTGCCGGGTGCCGGGGATCAGCTCGTTCAGGCGGTTGATCGAGCGCAGGAACGTGGTCTTGCCGCACCCCGACGGCCCGATCAGCGCCGTCACGGCGCGGCGCGGGATCGTGAAGGTCAGGTCGAAGAGCGCCTGGACGCGCCCGTACCAGAAGTTATAGTCCCGGACGTCGATGACGGGCGTCGCCACCGGGGTCGGGCGCGGCACCGGGCGCGACACACTCGGCGCTTCCTGGGGGATCACCTCCACGGCCACACTCATCCGAATCTCCCTGTAATGTAGGCTTCCGTCTGCTCGTGCGTGGGCTTGGTGAAGAGCATCTCCGTTCGGCCCACCTCAATGAGCTCCCCAAGGTAGAGGAACGCCGTGTAGTCCGACACGCGGCCCGCCTGCTGGAGGTTGTGGGTCACGATCACGATCGTGTAGTTCCGCTTGAGCTCGTGGCACAACTCCTCGATGCGCTGGGTCCCGGCGGGATCGAGCGACGCCGTCGGCTCGTCGAGCAGCAGGACCTCGGGTCGCGGGGCCACGGCGCGCGCGATACAGAGGCGCTGTTGCTGGCCCCCCGAGAGCGCGAGCGCGCTCGCGCGGAGCCGATCCTTCACCTCGTCCCACAACGCCGCCTGGCGCAGCGCGCGCTCCACCGCGGCGTCCAGGTCCGCGCGCGAGCGGCTCCCGTTCACCCGCAGCCCTGCGGCCACATTGTCGTAGATCGACATCGTCGGGAAGGGCGTGGGCCGCTGAAACACCATCCCGATGCGCCGCCGCAGCTGCGCGGGGTCGACGCTCGGATCGTACACGTCGGCGCCGTCGAGGAGCACGCTCCCCGTGACCCACGCTCCCTCGGTGAGTTCGTGCATCCGGTTCAGGCAGCGCAGCAACGTGCTCTTGCCGCACCCCGACGGCCCGATCACGGCGGTCACGGTGTGGGAGGGGAACAGGATGGACACATCCTTCACGACCGCCCGCCGGCCGTACAGGGCGGTGAGCCGAAGGGTCTCGAGCTGCAGCCGGGCGTCAGCGGGCGGCGTCATGGTATTGCCGGATGGCCGCGCGAGCGGCGAGGGCGAGCAGGAGCACGAGACCCATCAAGACGAGCGCCGCCGCCCACGCGAGCCGGTGCCACTCCTCGAACGGGCCCGTCCCGTAGACGAAGATCTGCAGCGACAAGGTCTGCATCGGCTCGAACGGGTTCGTGGTGAAGTTCAGATTGCCGAGCGCCGTGAACAGGAGTGGCGCCGTCTCCCCGGCGATCCGCGCGATCCCCACGAGGCACCCGGTGACGATGCCGGCGAGCGCCGTGCGCGCGACGATCCGGAGCGACGTGCGCCAGCGGGGATACCCGAGCGCCAACGCCGCCTCGCGCAACGAGTGCGGCACGAGCCGCACGAGCTCCTCGGTCGTCCGGGCGATCATCGGCACCATCAGCACGGCGAGCGCTACGCTGCCGGCGAGCCCGGAAAATCCTCCCGTCGGGCGCACCAGCCACGTCCACGCGAACACCCCCACGACGATCGACGGCGTGCCGTTCAGCACGTCGGCCACGAAGCGGACCGCCCACCCCAGCCGCCCCGAGCCGTACTCGGCCAGGTAGAGCCCGGTCCCGATCCCGACGGGCAGCCCGATCAGGGCGGCGAGGCCGACGATGATCGCCGTCCCGACGATCGCGTGCGCCACGCCGCCGCCCGTCTGGCCTGCGGGGACCGGATTTCGGAAGAAGAAGTTCCAGTCGAGCGACGAGGCTCCCTTCACGACGAGGTACCCGAGGATCAGGAGCAGGGCGGAGACGGCGAGGAAGGACAGCAGACCCACGAGCCCCGTCATGAAGCCGCTCACCACGCGGCGGCGCACCCGGCGAACGTTCACAGGGCGCGGCTCCCCACCGCCGTGCCGCGCGCCACGCGCCAAATCATCAGGCGGGCGAGCGCGTTCACCGCCACCGTGATCACAAAGAGCAAGAGCCCCATCTCGAAGAGGGCCGACAGGTAAAGCGTGGTCGGTGCCTCGCTGAACTCGTTGGCGAGCGCCGCGGCCATGGTATAGGCCGGCTGCAACACCGAGACCCCGATGTCATGCCGGTTCCCGATCACCATGGTGACCGCCATCGTCTCGCCCAGCGCGCGCCCGAGCCCGAGGATCCCCGCACCGATCAGGCCGGGACGGCCGTAGGGGACCACCGCCGTCCACACCGCCTCCCACCGGGTGGCCCCCATGCCGATCGCCGCTTCGCGCTGGCTCATGGGCACCGCCAGGAGCACCTCCCGCGACACCGCCGCGATGTAGGGCACGATCATGATCGCGAGGATCACCCCACCCGCCAAGAGCGAATTGCCGTAGAACACTCCCCGAAAGAACGGCGTCCAGCCGAAGACGGCGCGGAGCGGGGGCACGGCGTAGGCGCGGAGAAAGGGGATCAGGACGAAGATGCCCCAGAGCCCGTAGATGACGCTCGGGATCGCGGCCAGGAGCTCCACCAGGAACGCCACCGGCTGGCGCAGCCACTTGGGCGAGAACTCGGTCAAGAAAATCGCCACCCCTAATGCGAGCGGCACTGCCAGGAGCAGGGCGAGGAGCGACGACGCGAGCGTGCCGAAGATCATCGGCGCCGCCCCGAAGACCCCCGCCACCGGATCCCACACCGACGTCCACAGGAACCGCGCGCCGAAGCGCGCGAGCGCGGGCGCGGCGCCGCGCACGAGTTCGCGCAGAAGCGCGAGCAACAGGAGCGGTAACGTGAGGGCGAGGCCCGTGACGACGACTCGATACAGCCGGTCGCCCCAGTTCCGACCCGCCAAGGCGTGCGGGGGCGCGGGGGTCGGCGCGGGCAGGGGTGCGGGCGCCGCCGGGGGCTGTTCCAGTGGCAGGGTGGTCATCCGAGTCCGGCGGAAACGTATCCGCCACGTGTCACGAGACTGTAACGGGGGCGGCAAAGAAACACCCCCGCAAGGCCACTACGCCGTTGCGGGGGTGACGTCAGCCGGTAAGGAGGGGTTACCGGGCTGCCGTCGTCCAGACCGACTTGCCGTCGGCCGTGATGGACTTAAGCCGTACCTCGATCCAGGGCCGGAGCGCCGCGGGGAGCGGCGCGTAGCCCAGTCCCTCCGCGCGACTCTGGCCGTCGGTCTCCGCCCACCACACGTACTTGACCAGTTCGCGAGCCTTCGCCGCATCGGCGTAGCTCTTGTGCAGCAAGAGATAGGTCATCGAGGCGATTGGGTACGCCTCGCGTCCCTCGGCATCGGTGATCGAGACGCGGAAATCGGTGCTCCGGTCCATCGTTCCCATGGCGGCCGCGAGCGCCGCGGTCGTCGCCTTGAGGGTCGGCGCCACGAAGACGCCGGCCTTGTTCTTGAGCTCAGCCACGGGAAGGTTGTTCTTGCTCGCGTAGGCAAGCTCCACGTAACCGATGGCGCCGGGGGTCTGGCTCACCGTGGCGGAGACCCCTTCGTTTCCCTTGCCACCGAGGCCGACGGGCCAGTTCACCGACACCCCCTTGCCGACCTTCTCTTTCCACTCGGGGCTCACCTTCGAGAGGTAGTCGGTGAAGATGTAGGACGTCCCGGACGCATCCGAGCGGTGCACGACCACGAGATCCGTGGCGGGGAGCTTCACGCCCTGATTCGCCGCCGCGATCCGCCCATCACTCCACTTGGTGATCTTCCCGAGAAAGATGTCGGCGACGAGATCGGGGGTGAATTTGAGCGCCTGCTTCACCTCGGGCAGGGTGTAGGTGACGACCACGGCGCCGAGCACGGTGGGGATGTGGAGCACGTTGCCCTGGATCGCCGCGATCGCCGAGTCGCTCATCGGCGCATCGGATCCGCCAAAGTCGACCGTGCCGTCGGAGAACTGGCGGATGCCTCCCCCGGAGCCGATCGACTGGTAGTTGAGCTGCACGTCGGCATGCACCTGGTTGTAGCTCAAGATCCAGTCTTGATAGATGATGTTCGGGAACGTGGCGCCCGCGCCGGTGAGCTTCACCTGGGCGCTCGCCGGAGTGGCGAGCGCCCAGATGGCGGCGATGGCGAGCAGGGAAGACCGCTTCATGACCACACCTCTTCCGTTAGAAGGAGAGCTGAGTCTGGAACAGCGCCTGCGAACGGCTGGCATAGTTCGCGGCGTTCAGCGCGTCGGTCTGGTAGCTCGCGTTGTCCACGTCGGCGAGCAGCCGCCAGTTCGGCGACAGCTGATAGGAAGCACCGGCGATGAACCGCGTCTGCTTGTCCACCGCTCCCGCCTGCAAGTGGGTGACGTCGACGCGCGCGATGATGGCTGCCTTGGACTGGGGCACTTTGTAGACGCCGAACGCACTGAACACGTGACCGTTAACGGCGCCGAGCTGTCCGCTCTGCGCGATGCCCGCCTCACCGGCGAGCGTGAGCTGCTTGGTGCGGTAGGAGACCATCCCGATGGCACGGTTCCGATCGCCGGTTGTGGCCCGGCCGTAGCCGACATACCCCGTGATCCGGAGGCCGCCCACACGGCTCGAGTCATCCGTGTCGAGGACGCGCACTGAGACGCGGGCCTGAGCGTCCTTGCCCTCGCTGTTCTCGGGCGACTTGTAGGTGGTTCCGTTCACCACGGTGGCCTGGAAGTTCACTTTGTCGGACATCCACTTGCCGTCGACACCCACGCCGAAGTCGGCGGCGGACAGGTAGCCCGCGCGCTCCATCGCCATCTGGCCCTGCATCCGGTAGTCCCACAGCGCCTCTTCCCAGTCGAGCCACGGCGTGTGAATCAACCCGGTCTTGAACGTCAGGGGACTGCCGGTCGGCGTGTAGGTCGCAAAGGCGTACTTCAAGCGCAAGGCGAGCGTGCCATCCGTCGTATTGCGGTAAATGTCGGGGGTCACGCGCGCCGTCACGCCATTGGCAAATCGCCCCAGCACGTTGATGTAAGCGCGGGTGACGTCGAAGGCGTTGAAGTGCGTGACGGAGTCAGCCAATTGGTACACGTACTGCGTGTACACCAACCCGCCGATCGTCACCTGCGGGGGCGCCGGGGCCTGTGCGGCAAGCGACGCACTCGCGCCGGCCGTCACGACGGCCACACAGAGTGCACGATGAATGGAAGACGGCATGGACTGTTCCCCCCTCCTCGGCAAGTGGATTGATTGGCTGGCTTCTGACACGGGGGAAAGCGAAGCCCCCCCCGTCACGGGCGGGCGCGAGAGGTGTAACGAGTGCGTAACGGGCGCGGGGAGCGCACCGGGGATGTGGGGGGCTCGGGGGCGAGTTCCGTCGCCAACGCCGTGAGGCTGCTGACCACCGCCTGGACCTGGGCGTCGACGGTGGCGCCGAGCAAACGCTGGTACAGCTCCCTTTCGTTCGCGGCGGCGAGTCGGGCGAGCGCGAGCAACCCGGCGCTGCCGGGGGCAGGGCGCCGCGGGGTGCTCCGCGTCCCGGCCCCGCTTCCCGTGCCCCCGACCGACCCGAGGGCTCGGGTGTGGAGGCGACGCGCCCGCTCCGCGGCCGCGTCGGCCACGGCCTCACCAAGCTCGGCTATCAACACGTGCAGGTCGTGCAGCTGGCCCAAGAGCTCCTGCAGCGCCTTGAGCTCTCCGATCAGCGCACTCGCGCGGTTCACATCGCCGCTCAACGATTCCAGCAGGTAGCGCAGCCGCTTCACCGCGATCCGTCCGCCGTGCACTGCCTCTTCGTCTCGCCGTGCGCGGGCGGCGGCGAGCTCCTGTTCCAGGGCGCCGAGCTCAGCCTGCAGCACGCGCGCGGCGGCCACCCCGAAGGGCGCCCGCTGCGTGACCCCGGTGCCGATCTTCGCCGTGGTCAGGGCGCGCCGCATCCGCCGCTCCAGCTCGCGGAACTCCGGCGCCACACCTTCCCGGATCGTCGCATAGGCGCGGTCGCGCCGCTCGGTGAGTCGGGCGGTGAACCAGTTCACCCCCGGCCGCGCCCGAGCGCCGAGCGCCGGGCGGTGCTCGCCGAGCCAGGTGAGCTGGACCTCGGCGTCCCGCCCGGCGCCGGTGTGGCGCGTGAGCGTGCGCAGGCGACGCTCGAGCTTCCGCGGGACCGCGGCCTTGAGTTCGGGACGAAAGCTCCGGAGCAGCGTGCGGACGCGACGGATCGCCACGCGAAAGTCGTGCAGCGCTTCGTCGTCGTCGGGGTTCTCGAGACGGCCCACCGCGGCGCGGGCTTCGTCCAGGAGGGCGAGCCCGACGATGGCGGCTCCCTGCCGCCCGGAACGGGAGACGAGCCCGGGCCCCGGCCTAGTCACGCTCGGCCAGGGCGCGCAGGTGCTTGGGTCCGAGGAACCAGTCGAGGGTCGCCGCCCCCCTCGCCACGGCGCCGGGAAACTCGAGCAGGCAGGCCGCGCCCTTGCGCAGCTCGAGAAATGGTCCGTCCGCGGCTCCGAGCAGGGCACACACGAGCTGGCTGAGATCCGGCTCGTGCCCCACGATCGCGACCGTGCCCCGCGCTGCTCGCCCGGCGAGCCACGCCACCACGCGCTCCGCGCCTGCGCCCGGGACGAGATCCACGACCCGCTCGACGGGCAGGTCGCCGTACGCGCGCGCCACGATCTCCGCCGTGTCGGCGGCGCGCTTGTAGGGGCTCGCGGCCAGGAGGTCCAACTCGGGGACGATCCGGGCGAGGCCCCGGGCGGCGCGCTCCATCTTGCGCCGGCCCTCGGGCGTCAGCGGCCGGGCGGAATCGTCTTTGTGAGAACGGGCGTAATTCTCGCGGTCTTCGGCGATGGCGTGACGGATGACGAGCAGGCGCACGGCTCCACCTTAGGCCGGTTGGCGGGCACGCTCCCGGGACAGCGGCTCGGCAGCCGCCTCGTCCCCGGCGGCCTCGGGTCGCGCCCGCCGCACGATCGGGACGAAGGGCGGGCGCACGTCGGCCGTCTCGCGGGCGGCCTCGCGGGCGAGGTTCTGGAGCGTCACCTGCGAGCGGACGGGGGGCTCTGCCGCGCTCGCCACACGCCGCCGGTAGGTGCCGTCGGGGAGGAGCTCGCGCGTCTTGGCCGTGTCCCCGAGGACGAGGCGCATGATGTCCCCCATGATCCGCGCCTGGAGCGCGGGGTTCTCGATCGGGAACATGACCTCGATGCGACGCCAGAAGTTGCGCGGCATCCAGTCGGCGCTGCCGAGGTAGAGGGCCGGGTGGCCGCTGTTCTCGAAGTAGAACACGCGGCTGTGCTCGAGAAACTTGTCCACGATGCTCGTCACGCGGATGGTGTCGGAGACCCCGCGCAGGCCGGGCCGCAGGCAGCAGATCCCGCGGACCACGAGATCAATCGTCACCCCGGCCTGCGACGCCCGGTAAAGCGCGTCGATCACGGACGGCTCGACGAGCGCGTTCATCTTGACAATGATGCGCCCCGTCCGACCCGCGCGCGCGTGCTGCTCCTCGCGCTCGATCAGGCCGAGGATCTGCTCGCGCAAGCCCAAGGGGGCGACGAGCAGCTTCTTCCAGCGGTACCCCTCCGCGTAGCCGGTGAGCAGGTTGAACAGGGCGCTCGTGTCCTCGCCAATGTCGGCGTTGGACGTGAACAGCCCGAGATCGGTGTACTGGCGAGCGGTCGTCGGATTGTAGTTGCCCGTGGAGAGATGCACGTAGCGCCGGATGCCGTCCGGCTCGCGACGCACGACGAGCGCCGCCTTGCAGTGGGTTTTGAGCCCCACGATGCCGTAGACGACATGCACACCCGCCTGCTCCAAGGTGCGCGCCCAGGCGATGTTGTTCTGCTCGTCCATGCGCGCTTTGAGCTCGACCAGCGCCGTCACCTGTTTGCCGTTCTGCGCCGCCCGGGCGAGCGCCGAAATGATGGGGCCCGCGCCGCTCGTGCGGTACAACGTCTGCTTGATGGCGAGCACGTGGGGATCGTCGGCCGCCCGCTCGATGAAGTCCACCACGCTCCCGAACGACTCGTAGGGGTGGTGAATGAGCACGTCCTGCGCCCGGATGACGTCGAAGAGGTCGCGGCCTTGCGCGAACGGTGGCGCCACGCGCGGCACCACCGGTTCGTCCTTGAACGTGGGGAAGCCCTCGAGCCGGTGCAGGGCCATCAACGCCGTGAGGTCCACGGGGCCCGGCACCCGGTAGACGTCTCGGGGCTCGAGGTCGTGCGCCTCAGTCAGCATGCCGATGAACGCCTGCTCGGCGTCGGCCGAGATCTCGAGCCGGACGGGGTCGCTCCGCCGCCGCTGCCGGAGGCTCTCCTCGATCATCTCGAGCAGGTCCTCGGCGTCCTCCTCGGCGATCGTCAAGTCGGTGTTCCGCGTGACCCGAAACACCGCGTGCGTCACGACCCTGAGCCCCCCGAACAGCTCGCCCAGGTGACGGGCGATGATGTCCTCGAGCAAGACGAAGCACGGGGACCGCACCCGGGGGCGACACGATCACCACCCGGTCCAGCACGGCCGGGACCTGCACCACGGCGAAATGGCGCCCCGCCCAGCCGCCATTTCGACGTTCGACGAGCAAGGCGATGTTCAGACTCTTGTTGTGCACGTGCGGGAAGGGATGGCCCGGATCGATCGCCAGCGGCGTCAGCACCGGAGAGATGCTCGAGTGAAACAGCGTCTCCACCTGCCGCCGCTCGGCCTCGTTCAAATCGTCGAGCCGGACCCATTCGACCCCCCCGGCGGCGAGGCCCGGAACGACTTCGGTCGTCAGGAGGCGGTACTGCTCGGCCACGAGCTCGTGGGCGCGACGATCGATCGCCGCGAGCTGCTCGGCTGGCGCCATCCCGTCGGCCCCGAAATCCTGTGGGGCCACGCCCGCGTAGACCTGTTGCTGCAGCCCCGCTACCCGCACCTCGAAGAACTCGTCCAAGTTCGAGCTGAAGATCGCCAGGAACTTGAGCCGCTCGAGCCACGGATTGGAGGGATCGGCCGCCTCCTCCAGGACCCGGGCGTTGAACTCGAGCCACGAGAGCTCGCGGTTCAGGTAGTGATCCGGCGGATACACCGGCGGGACGCGATCGGGCATCAGGCGCCCCGTGCGGGTCGCGCCCGCGGCCGCGCCCAACCGAGGGCCAGCTCGCTGTCGAACGCCCGCTCGAAGAGGTCGGCCTTGCGCTTGGCGTCCTCGAGCTCGATCGAGGGGTCGCGGCCCGCGCTCACGCGAAGGCGGACCGACCCGTCGCTGGTCCGGCAGCGCATCCCGGTTACGACCTGGCCATGGGTGCGATCGAGTCCGTCGGCCACCCGCAGGATCCCGGCGAGCCGCCGCACGAGCCGGCGCTCGCCCCGGTCGAGCCGGGCGAAGTTGGGGTGCCGCTTCTTGGGGAAGGCGCGCCGGTGATAGCGCGCCACATTGGCGATCAGCTCGACCTCGCGGGTCGAGAAGCCCCGCAGGTCGCCGTGCATGATCAGGTGGTAGGCGTGCTTGTGGTGCCGCTCGTGGTTGATCAGATACCCGATGTCGTGCAGCAGCGCCGCCGCCCGCAACAGATCGCCGCCCACGGGCGGGAGGGCGTACGCGTCACGCAAGCCCTCGAACAGCTCGGTCGCGAGCCGCGCGACCTGCTCACAATGCCGCTCGTTGGAGCGGCATTTGCGCGCGAAGCGGCGCGCTGAGTCGAGCCGGTCGGACCCAGGCGCCCGGTCGGGCAGCGCGGCCCCCGACAAATCGTCGATCATCGACAGCAAGAGACCGTCGCGCACGCCCCGATCGTTCACGAGCACCCGTTGGGTCCCGAGCCATTTCGTCAACCGCGCGATCACCGCTACGCCCGCGACGATGATATCGGCGCGCTGGGGGTTCAGGCCCGGGATCTGGCGGCGGGCCTCGAGCGGCGTCTCCCGTAGCCGATCGAGGAGCCGCTTCACCTCGGCTCGGTTCAAGGGATAGTCGCTCGCGTGCGTCACCTTCCCCTCGCGCTCGGCCTGCGACATCTCGACCAAGTTGGTAAACGTCCCGCCACTGCCGATCATGACGACGGCGGCGAACGGGGGACGGCCGATGGCGTCGCGGATCCCCTGGTCGATAGCGCGCCGCAGGGCGCGCCAATGCTTCGGCCGGAGCGGATCGGACTTGCAGTAGCGCTCGGCGAGCCGGACCGCCCCGAGGGGGAGGGACACCATCTGTTCCACAAGGCCCCCGGCCGCAAGAATCACCTCGGCCGATCCCCCACCGATGTCGACAATGGCCGTAAGGCGGTCGTCCAGGTCGTAATGGCGGATGGCGCTGCGAAATGCGAGTCGGGCCTCCTCCTCGGGCGACACGACCTCGATCCGCACCCGGTTGCGGCGCCACGCCTCCCGCACGAAGTCCCGGCCGTTCGCGGCCTCGCGCACCGCGCTCGTGGCGATCGCCCGCACGTCGGCGGCAAACCCCTCCGCGATCGCCTTCATCTTCCCGAGCGCGTGCAGCGATTGATCCATCGCGGCGTCGGAGAGCCGCCCCGTCTGGGTGAGTCCCCGGCCGAGGCGTGTCATGGCGCGATCCTGATCGAGCACGCGGTAGGAGCCGTCGGGCTGCACCTCGGCCACGACCAGGCGCATCGAGTTCGTCCCGATGTCTATCGCCGCGAGTCGCGGGAGCGCCGGCGCGGGGCTGGCGCGACCAGGAGTCGCGACCCGCTCGCTCGACGCCGGGGCGGCGCTCGGGAGCAGTGCCGTAGTCAAGCTGAATGCACCATGTGAGGGCTGAGAGAAATGCGGCCGCGTGTGACTCACGTCAATACTATCCAGCGGGGGACGCTTTGTCACCGTCGTGTAACGACCGTGCAACAACGTGGGACGCGGGCGCTTACGGTTACAACGCCGCGCAAAGCTCCGCGGCGACACGGCCGTCGGCGCGTACGCGCCTTGCCCCACCAGGCAGCCGCCCGTACGCTACTGCCCTCGTGTCGAGCGAACCGCCGGAGCTCACCGTCACCAAGGGGGCGTGCTACCCCTTGTTCGCCTACGAGGTGGCGCTCGCGATCGACCTGGACCAGGCCGAGCGGCGCATCCTCGCCGGCACGGAACGGCAGACGGTCAAGCAGAAGCGCCGCGCCCCCGCCTTTTTCGAGTATCGCCCCGCACCGCTCCGAGTGTCCGTCCCCGCCGACCCGCTCGCGCTCGGACCGTTCCAAACCGGACCCAGCGTGGAGGTCGTGCTCTACGATTTCGGGGCCGTCTCGCTCAGTTACGTGATCCCCCTCGAGGGCCCGCTCCGCTCGCTCGCGGTCCTGAGCAACGCCCTGTGGGGCAACGAGCGACTCGTTGCCGATTCGCGCCGGCACGTGGAGCGGGTGATGCAGACGCTCGGGGATGCCGCCGTCCGCCCCCGCATCGCGGACTTCGTCGAGGACTACGCGATCTTCGGCATCGAAGCCTTCACGCCCCCGTGCGACGCGGCGACGCTCGCGTCGCAATACGCGCACCCGGTCGCCCAGATCCTGCGTGCCGAGCCGCTCACGCTGTCGCAGCAGGAGATTGCGGACGCGACCGCCAGCCGGCTCTCGTTCGGCCCCAATGACGCCACGTTCATCGACACGGACGCGACGGTCGTGTTCGATCCCGAAGGCGACGACGTGCGCGCGGTGATCGAGTTTGCCAACACCCAGCTCGTCGAGATGCGCTACCTCGATCAACAGCTCGACGACGCCCTCGAGCGGGCCTACGGACTTCTGGCGAAGCCCCGGCGATCGGCGCTGCGGGTGCCGAGCCTCTACGGCCCCGACCTGCGCGAGCTCGGGCAGCTGCAGCTCGACGCTGCCATCCTGTTCGAGCAGGTCACGAACGCGCTCAAGCTGATCGGCGAACAATACCTCACCCGGGTCTACGGGTTGGCGTCGCGGCGGTTCCACTTGGCCGAATGGGACGTCAGCATCACGCGCAAGCTCCAGGCGCTCGACAGCATCTACAGCCGTATGGCCGACCGCGCGGCCACCCGGCGACTCGAGCTGCTCGAATGGATCATCATTGTCTTGTTCGCCATCTCGATCATTGTGTCCGTCGGGCCCGCCATCCTTCGCCGTTGACGCTCCTGCGACGGGATGGTGACCGACGGTTCACCTCACGGTGACGCGGGCTCCCTAGAATGCGCAGTCGATGGGGCCAAGGGGACGTCACCCACCCCCGGTCCCGCGGCCGCGGCCGAGGTGTGACGGCCACCTTTTGCCCGGCCGTTTAGCCCCGGGGAGCAGTTGGCCCCGGGGTGTTCGTTTCTTCGCCGTCGACGCGTCGCATCCGATATCCTGCGCCCCGTACCGTCTCGATGCACTCCCCCACGGGGCCGAGCTTCCGGCGCAGCCGTTGCAGGTGCATGTCGACCGTCCGCGTCCGCACGTCGGGCTGCGCGTGCCACACCGTCTCCAGCAGCTGGGCACGACTCTGCACGCGGCCCTGCCGCTCGACGAGCGTGTGCAAGAGCCGGAACTCCGTCGGTGTCAGCTCGAGCTCGGTGCCGTTCACCGTCACCCGATGGGCCGTGCTGTCGACCACGATCGGTCCCGCGCGCATCCGCCCGCGCGCGAGGGCCGCCGCGCTGCTCACGCGCCGCAGGATCGCCCCGATACGGAGGACGAGCTCGGCCGGGGAGAACGGCTTCGGGAGATAGTCGTCGGCGCCGAGCGCGAGGCCGCGGATCCGGTCCGCCTCCTCACGCCGCGCGCTCAAGAGCAGGATGCCGATCTCGCGCGTCTCGTCCCGCCGCCGGAGCTCCGTGAGCACGGTGAGGCCCGGGATGTCGGGCAACATCAGGTCCAACACGACGGCATCGGGACGCTCCTCGGACGCCATCGCGAGCGCCTCGCCTCCGCCTCCCGCCGTCGAGACGCCGTAGCCCGCCCGGGCGAGGTGATAGGCCACGAGCGCCGTCAGGTCGGGTTCGTCGTCCACCACGAGGACGCGCTGCATACGCAACGCTACGGCT
>DATLKW010000318.1:0-5084 GCA_035538175.1 Gemmatimonadales bacterium
TCGCCGATGGGTTCCGGGGCTACACCCTGGGGTCGGACTCCGCGCGGATCGAAGTGACGGAGTACTCGGACTTCGAGTGCCCGTTTTGCGCGTCGTTTGCCGCCGTGCAGATGCCCGTGATCCGCGCCCAGCTCATCGCTACGGGCAAGGTGCGGTGGCGCTACCGCGATTACCCGCTTCCCTCACATGCCTACTCGCGCTACGCCGCTCTCGCGGCCCAGTGCGCCGGGGAGCAGGGGAAGTTCTGGGACATGCATGACCAGCTGTTCAACAATCACCAATGGGCCCAGACCGGCAAGAACCCGCGCGGGCTGTTTCGTGACTTCGCCCGGACGATCGGGCTCGACCTCGACAAGTACGACGCCTGCACGGACAGCCAGCGCTACGCCGGCCGCATCCAGGCCAGCGTGCAGGAGGGCGACGCACGCGGCGTCAAGGGCACACCGACCTTCTTCGTGAACGGGCGTCCCTACGACGGGCGCGCCACCTCGGACGACTTCAAGGCCCTCGCCGACAGCCTGACCAAGACGCGCAAGTGATCCGACGCCAGGCGATCGCGCTGCTCGCCCTCGTGGGGCTGCTTGTCGCGACCTACCTCTGGCTGTACAAGATCGGCGTCGTGGGCGAGCTCAAGTGCGGCACCGAGAGCTGCGAGTACGTTCAGGCGAGCCCGTACGCCGAGTTGTTCGGCGTGCCGGTGGCGTTCTACGGCGTGGTCGGGTATGGGGCCCTCTTGGCCCTGGGACTCGCGAGCGTGAGCCGTCGGGGCGCGGGCGACCGGCGCGTCACGCTCCTCCTCGTGACGCTCGCGACTCTCGGCTTCGCGTTCACCCTCTACCTCACCGGGATCGAGCTGTTCGTGCTGCACGCGATCTGTCGCTGGTGCGTCGCGTCGGCGCTGATCATGACCACGATCTGGACGCTGGCGCTCGTCGACCGGCCGCGATCTGCGACGGCGGGCTCCGAGCCACCGGTCCCGCCCTCCTAGGCGTTAGCGCGATGGCGACGTCTGCAGACGTCGGGGCCGCCGCTCCCCGCGGTCGCTACCTCGGAACCCTCTCGCTGGCCGCGCTCGGGGTCGTCTACGGCGACATCGGCACGAGCCCGCTGTACGCGTTCCGCGAGTCGTTCTACGGGACCCACGGCATTCCCGTCACGCCCGGCAATGTCTTGGGCGTCCTCTCGCTAGTCTTTTGGTCGCTCGTGATCGTCGTGACGATCAAGTACCACGTCGTGATCATCCGAGCCGACAACAAGGGCGAAGGCGGCGTGCTCGCGCTCATGGCCCTCGTGAACGGGAGCCGCCTCGCCCGGGGCCTCCCCCCGCGGCGCCTGATGATCGTCCTCGGCATCTTCGGCGCGGCGCTGCTATACGCCGACGGTGCACTAACGCCGGCCATTTCCGTGCTCAGCGCCGTCGAAGGACTCGAGGTCGCGACGCCGGCCTTCGAGAGCTGGGTCCTGCCCGCGACGCTCGTGATCCTGGTCGCCCTGTTTCTCATCCAGAGCCGTGGCACCGCGCGCATCGGGGCGCTGTTCGGTCCCATCATGCTCGTGTGGTTTGCGTGCCTCGCCGTCCTGGGGTGGCGCGAGATCAGCCGCCAGCCGGGCGTCCTGGCCGCCGTCTCGCCCTACTACGGGGCCCGCTTCTTCGCCGAGAACCCGGCGCGAGGGCTCGTGGTGCTGGGGGCGGTGTTCCTGGTGGTGACGGGGGGCGAAGCCCTGTACGCCGACCTGGGTCACTTCGGCCACCGCGCGATCCAAGTGGCGTGGTTTAGCGTGACGGGCCCCGCCCTCCTGCTCAACTACTTCGGACAGGGCGCGCTGCTGCTGCGAGACCCGCGGACGGCGCAGAATCCCTTCTACCTGCTCGCGCCCCATTGGGCCCTGTACCCGCTCATCGGCCTCGCGACCGTGGCTACCATCATCGCCTCCCAGGCGGTGATCTCCGGCGCCTTCTCACTCACGCGTCAGGCGGTCCAGCTCGGCTACAGCCCGCGGCTCGAGATCGAGCACACGTCGTCGCGCGAGATCGGCCAGATCTACGTCCCGCTCGTGAACTGGGGGCTCATGCTGCTCACCTGCGTCCTGGTGCTGGGCTTCAAGACGTCGAGCAACATCGCCGGCGCGTACGGGGTCGCCCTCTCCACCTTGATGCTGATGACGACGCTGATGTTCTACGTGATGAGCCGCGAGGTGTGGGGCTGGAGTTTCGTGCGGGCGGCCGGCGTGGCGGGCTTGTTCCTCTGGCTGGACCTGCTCTTCCTGGCCGCCAACGCGCTGAAGATCCGCTACGGCGGCTGGGTCCCGCTCGCGATCGCGGCGGTCCTCTTCACGCTGATGACCACGTGGCGCCGGGGCCGCGAGATCCTCGTCAAGCGGATGCTCGAGAAGACGGTGCCGCTGAACCTCCTCCTCGCCGACCTCGCGGCCGAGCCGCCGACCCGCGTGCCTGGTACCGCCGTCTTCATGTCTGGCACGACCGACGGCACGCCGCCCGCGCTGGTGCACAACCTGGCCCACAACAAATGCCTGCACGAGCGCGTGGTGTTCCTCACCGTCGTGACGGAAGACGTGCCGCATGTCGCGTCGGCGGAACGCGTGACGGTCAAGCGGCTGGGGAAGGGGTTCAGCGCCGTGGTCGCGCGCTACGGCTTCATGGACACGCCGGACATCGCGGACGTGCTGGCGGCGAGTCGGGAGAAGGCCCTCGACATCCACGCCGAGGGCACCACCTTCTTCCTCGGGCGCGAAACCCTCGTCGCGGCCGACCGACCCAGCATGGCGCGGTGGCGCGAGCGGCTGTTCGCGTTCATGTCGCGCAACGCCATGCGCGCGACCGCGTTCTTCCGGATCCCGGCGAACCAGGTGTTCGAAGTCGGCACCGAGGTCGAGCTGTAACCCGCCGGCGCCCGGGCCCCGGCCCGGTGACGCCGGCGCGGACGGCTACTCCACCTGCCCGAACTTCGCGATGTCCTCGGGCAGCTCTTCGCGGCTCGTGGCCGCCTCCTTGCCCTGCACCATCTGGCGGATCTGCTCGACCACGTCCGGGTTCGCGAGCGTCGTCACGTCCCCGACGTCGCGCCGATTGGAGATCGCCGCGAGCACGCGGCGCATGATCTTCCCCGAGCGCGTCTTCGGCATGTCGGGCACGATGTACACGTGTTTGGGGCGCGCGATCTTCCCAATCACGTCTTCGATCGCCTTGACCACCCGGTCGCCCACCTCCGCGCTCGACCGCACGCCGGGTTTGAGCGCGACGTACACCTCAGGCGCCCGCCCCTTCACCTCGTCCTGCACCGGCACCACAGCCGCCTCGGCCACGTCCGCAACCGTGAGGGAGGCGGACTCGATCTCCTTCGTCCCGAGCCGGTGGCCGGCCACGTTGATCACGTCGTCCACCCGGCCGAGGATGCGGAAATACCCGTCCGCCGCCTGCATCGCGCCGTCGCCGCACAGGAACGGCCAGTCGCGCCAGTCCTTGCTCTTGGGATTCTTGTTGTACTTGCCGAAATAGGTCTTCACGTAGCGCTCGCGGTCGCCCCAGATCGTCTGCATGAGGCCGGGCCACGGATTGCGAACGCAGATGTTCCCCGCCTTCCCCGACCCCTTGGGGACCTCGGCACCCGTCTCGTCGAAAATGACCGGATGTATCCCCGGCGCTCCGGGGCCACAGCTCCCGGGCTTCATCGCGTGAATCGCCGGGACCGTCGTCCCGAGAAAGCCACCGGTCTCGGTCATCCACCAGGTGTCGGTGATGACGGCTTCCCGCTTGCCCACCTCGTCGTAGTACCAGCGCCACGCCTCCGGCTCGATCGGCTCGCCCACCGTCGTCATGGACTTGAAGTGGTAGCGGTACTTGCGCGGCTCCTGCGGCCCGAGCTTGCGCAGCATCCGAATGGCGGTGGGCGCGGTGTGGAAGATGTTCACGCCCAGCCGCTCCGCGATGCGCCACGGCCGGCCGGCGTCGGGAAACGTGGGCACGCCCTCGTACATGACGCTCGTCGCCGCGTTCGCGAGCGGCCCGTAGACGATGTAGGAGTGCCCCGTGATCCAGCCGATGTCCGCCATGCACCAGTAGGTGTCCTCGGGGTGGATGTCGAGGACCCAGCGCGAGGTGGCGGTGACGTAGGCCAGGTACCCGCCGATCCCGTGCTGCACACCCTTGGGCTTGCCGGTGGTCCCACTGGTGTACATCAGGAACAGGGGAGCGTCCGCCGGCAGGGCGACCGGCTCCACTTTCTGGCCCTTGTATTGTTGGAGCAGCTCGTTCACGAAGACGTCCCGACTCGCGACCATCGGGGTCTTGGCGGAGTACTTCCCGGGGTAGCGCTGCCACACGAGCACCCGGTCGACCGCCTGGCCCAAGTCCTTCGCCGTCTGCACCGCGATGTCGGCGTTGGCTTTGTGATCGACGAGGGTGCCGTTGCGCCAGTAGCTGTCCATCGTGATGAGCACCCGGGAGCCTGAATCCTGAATGCGGGCGCCGCACGCCTGGCCGCTGAACCCGCCGAACACCTGCGAGTGGATGATGCCGAGCCGCGCGCACGCGAGCATCGTGATCGGCAGTTCCGGGACCATCGGCATGTGGAAGGTCACCCGGTCGCCCGCCTTGAGCCCCAACCCCCGCAACAGGGCCGCCATCTCGTTCACCCGGTTGTAGAGCTCCTGGTAGGTGAGGGCGACGTCGGGCTCTCCCTCGGGCTCCGGAACGAAGATGAAGGCGGCCTTGTTACGGTACTTGTCGAGGTGGCGGTCGACGCAGTTGTAGGCGGCGTTGAGCTCGCCGCCGACGAACCATTTCCAGAAGGGCGCGTCGCTCGTGTCGAGGACCGTGCGGTAGGGCTAGACCCAGCTGAGCATGTCCGCGTAGACCTTGAAGCAATCGGGAAACCGGTCGAGGCTGTACTGCTCGAAGATGCGTTCGTCGCGGAGATTCGCCTGCGCCTTGAACCGCTCGGAAGGGTACAAGTACTCCTCTTCCTTCCAATGCACGGCGATCTGCGCTTCGGTGACTTCGGTGAATTCCTGCGGCGGTGCGGTCTTGGCCATCGGTCAGGTGCCTCCTCGTCGCTCCTACGTAT
>DATLKW010000319.1:0-23077 GCA_035538175.1 Gemmatimonadales bacterium
AAGCGCAGCCGCCGCTCGGCCTTGGGATCGGTGCGGTACTCGGTGCGCGCCCGGGCCACCAGCGCGGCGAGGAGCGACACGCCGGCCGCGGCGCCCCAGGCGAGCGGGACCACGGCGCGGCCGGCGAGCGCGGGCGCCCGCACCACCGCGGCCACGAGGCCCGCCGCGACCGCGAGCGCCACGTGGCACACGTGCCTCGCCACCCGCTCGAGCCGCGACGGCCCCTCGCCGTAGAGGAACGCGAGTTCTTCGCGATGGTGGGACAAGTCCGCTCCTAAGGCTTCGACGAGGTCGCGGCGCTCGAATCCGGAGCGCACGAGGCGCCGCACCCGAGCGAGCGTCACGGCGACGGGGATCGCCACGAGGGAGACGGCCACGGCGAGCACGGCGGCGCGCACGCGGGGGTCGTCGAACTCGACCAAGTGGAAGGCCACCACGGGGAACGCGATCCCGGCGCACGCCGCGGACACGAGCGTCGTGGTCGAGAGCCGGCGCGACTCGCGCGCGAAGGCGCGCAAGGCGACGGCGGTGCGCCGCTCCACCGCGTCGGCGAGGGCGTTCGCGAAGGCTTCGCCGCTCGGGTAGCGGGCCGCCGGATCCTTGGCGAGGCAACGGTCGATCGCCTCGGCCAGGCGCTCGGGGATCCCCGGGGCGACGGAGGCGACCAGGGGTGGCGGGTCGGCGACGTGGCGCGCCAGCACCGCCATCGCGTCGGGGCCGTCGAACGGCAGGCGGCCCGACACGGCGAAGAACCCCACGATCCCGAGCGCGTACAGGTCGCTGCGGGCATCCACGGGCCCCCCCGTGGCCTGCTCCGGGCTCATGAACTGCGCGGTTCCCCGCACGTCGCGCGGGCCGGTGTGCCGGTGGCCATCGACGCGCGCGATCCCGAAGTCGGAGACCACGGCGCGGCCGGTGACCCGCTCGAGCATGATGTTGTCGGGCTGCACGTCGCGGTGGACCACGCCGCGACCGTGCGCGTAGTGGAGGGCGCGAGCGACCTCCTGGAGCAGGCGGGCCGCGGCGGGGTAACCGAGCGGGCCCTCCCCGCGTACGCGCTGCCCTAGGGTTTGCCCCTCGACGTACGCCATGGCGAAGAACACGAACTCCCGCACCTCGTCGACGGCGAAGATCGGGACGATGCCGGGATGCGACAGCCGGGCCGCCGTGCGCGCCTCCCGCAGGAAGCGCTCTCGCGCGTCAGCTTGAAACGCCCGCTCGTGGGTGAGCAGCTTGAGCGCGACGCGGCGCTCGAGGCTCACCTCGCGAGCCAAATACACCACGCCCATGCCGCCCTGACCGAGCCGTCGCTCGAGCACGTAGCGCCCGGCGAGGGCGCGCTGGAGATCCGGAAGCAGGGCGTCGGTTTGCACCGGGCCTCTGTACCCCGCCCCGTGCACGCGGGGTTCCGCAATCTCGTGCGAGTTCGTAACGCTCCGGGACGCGGGCCGGGCACGACGCGTTTCCGTGCGCGCCCGCCCGGCGCGCTTCCCCCGCCGTCCTCCGCGCAGCACATTCTCGACCCTATGCCCGCGCGCGACCCCTACATTCCAGCGACGCATTTCCCGTCCGAGCTCACGCCCCGGGCCCTCCTGCTGGGCGTCGGGCTCGGGCTCATCTTCAGCGCCTCGAGCGTCTATCTGGCGCTCAAGATCGGGCTCACGGTGAGCTCCTCGATTCCGATTGCCGTGCTCTCGATTACCATCTTCCGAGCCCTCGGCCGGACCTCGATTCTCGAGAACAACATCGTCCAAACGACCGGGTCGGCGAGCGACTCCGTGGCGGCTGGCGTCGTGTTCACCATCCCGGCGATCCTGTTAATGGGCTACGACCTGGAGATCAGTCGCGTGGCCGTGCTCGCGACCGTCGGCGGGCTCATGGGCGTCCTGATGATGATTCCGCTGCGGCGCGCGCTCATCGTCAGGGAGCACGACACCCTCATCTACCCCGAGGGCACGGCCTGCGCCGAAGTGCTGATCGCGGGCGAGGAGCGAGGGTTGCAGGCGAAGCGCGTCTTCCAAGCGTTCGGGGTCGGGTTCGTCTACAAATTCTTGATGGGGGGGCTGAAGCTCTGGCCCGACGTCCCCGGCCGCGCGTTCGCCTTTTACCCCGGCGCCGCTGTCGCCACGGAGATCTCGCCCGAGTTGCTGGGTGTGGGCTACATCATCGGCCCGCAGATCTCGGGTTACCTCTTCGCGGGCGGCTGTCTCGCGTACCTCGTCCTGGCGCCCGCGATCAAGCTCGTGGGCTCGGGGTTGAGCGAGCCGTTCGGGTTCCCGGCGGTGAAACTGATCCGGGACATGAGTCCGGGGGAGCTCCGGGCGAGCTTTGTCTTCTACATCGGGGCGGGAGCGGTCGCGTCCGCCGGGCTCATCGCGCTCGCGCGCTCGCTCCCGACGATCCTGAGCTCCTTCGCTGCGAGCTGGAAGGACCTCCGGGACTCGCGCCTCGGCCAGGCGGTGACGAAGGTCCGCACCGATGACGATCTCCCCGTTTCACTGACCGTCGGGGGCTCGGTGATCCTCGCGATCGTGCTCGCGCTGCTGCCCCAGGTGGGCGTCAACCTCCTCGGCGCAATTCTCATCGTGATCTTCGGGTTCTTCTTCGCGACGGTGTCCTCCCGCATCTGCGGCCAGATCGGCTCCTCGGCGAATCCGATCTCGGGCATGACGATCGCCGCGCTCCTCGGGACGTGCCTGATCTTCGTGGCGATCGGTTGGACCGGCGTGGACCACCGGGTCCAGGCGATCTCGATCGCCGCGGTCGTGGCGGTGGCGACGGCGAACGCGGGCAACACCTCGCAGGATCTGAAGACCGGCTTCCTGGTGGGCGCGACCCCGCGCCGCCAGCAGATCGCGATCCTGGTCGGGGCCCTGGGATCGGCGCTGGTCGTCGGCTGGACGCTCACGCTATTGAACCGCTCCTATACCTATCCGGTCCCCGAGGTGCACCCGGCGTTCAGGCCGCAGGCTCTGGTCGCCGGGGGGCCGGACCGGGCGCCCGTGGAGATCTTGCCGCAGACGATGTCGGGCTTTCGGATCGCGGGGGGTGATTCGGTAGACCACGCCTCCTACCAGGTGGTTCGCGTCTACGTCGTCACCCAGGGGGTGGCCGCGGGCAAGTACCTCATGGATCCCGCGACCCGGGAGTTGCGCTACGTGCTCGATCCTGGGATCGGCGGTCGGGTCCATGAGTATCACGGGCGGGCCATTCCCCGTCTCGACTCGCCCAAGGCGACGATCATGGCGCTCATCACCGACGGGATTCTCACACGCAAGTTGCCGTGGGTGTTGGTGCTCCTCGGCGTCTTCATCACCGTGGCCATCGAGCTGATGGGGGTGCAGGCGCTCCCGGTGGCGGTGGGGGTCTATCTCCCCATCTCGACGTCCTCGGCGATGTTCGTGGGTGGCGTGGTGCGCTGGCTCATCGAGCGGCGGGCGCAGGCGCGCGCGCAGTCTCTGGCAGAGGTCGAATCGGGACCGGGGGTGTTGTTCGCCAGCGGTCTGATTGCCGGCGGCGCCATCTGCGGCATCGTGCTCGCCGCGATCGCCGGTGTGCTCGGCTCGGCGGACGCGCTGGCCGGGAAGGCGCCGCTGTTCCGTCAGCTGGGCGATCTCTCCGCTTCCAACGCGCTCGGCTTCGGGTTATTCGCGGCCCTCGGCGTGCTGCTCTACGGGGTCGCGCTGCGGCACGAGTGACGACCGTCCGCGCTGGGGCGGCGTCCGCCTAGGATGCGCATCGTCTCGCTGCTGCCCGCCGCGACGGAGATGGTCGCCGCGCTCGGTGCGACCGAGTGGTTGGTCGGCGTGTCGCACGCGTGTGATTTCCCGCCGGAGGTGCTGGCCCTGCCGCGGGTGACCCGCTCCCTCATCGACACCACGCTCCCGTCGGGACGCATCCATGAGGCGGTGGCCGAGGCCGCTCGACGCGGCGGTGCGTCCGTGGAGGTGGACGTCCAGCGCATCGCGCAGCTCCGCCCCGATGTCCTCATCGGGCAGTCGGTCTGCGACGTATGCGCCGTTGGTCAACAGGACTTGGCGCGGGTGGTCACGGCACTCATCCCGGTGCCGTGGGTCCTCACGCTGCACGCCCACACCCTCGACGGCGTGCTCGCGGACATTGGACGAGTGGGTGAGGTCCTGGAGCTGCGGGACGAGGCCGATGAGCTCGTAGCGGGGCTGCGCTATCGGCTGCGCCGCGTGGCCGAGCGGGGGGCGGCGGAAGGCGCGACCCGACCGAAGCCACGCGTCGTGGTGCTCGAATGGCTCGATCCGCCGTATGTCGCGGGGCACTGGGTGCCGGAGCTCGTGGCGCTCGCGGGTGGGGCGGACGTCGCCGCGACGCCCGGGGAGCCCTCCCGGGTGCATCGGTGGACCGAGCTCATCGCGCTCGATCCCGACGTGGTCGTCGTGGCCCTCTGCGGGTTCGACGTCGCCCGGGCCCAAGTCGAACTCGGCGCCGTGCGGGCCGGCGAGGCCCGGGCGGTGCTGGCGCGGCGCGTGGCGGTCATCGACGGCAACGCCTACACGTCGCGTCCGGGGCCGCGCCTCGTGGATGCTGCCGAGCACCTAGTACGCGCGCTCCACAGTTGACGACGGATAGAGCAGGAGGAGAGACTTCCAGCGCATGAGCCCCTCGCTCATGTGTGTGTGGGCCCTGGTCGTATCGTGCCAGGAGCGGCCGGCACCGGCGGACACGCTCCGCCTCACGGCGGTGGGCGACTTGAACCTCGGACGGAACATCCCCCGCGCCCGCCTCCTCGAGGGCGATACGCTCTATCCGTTCCGGAGGCTCGAGGACGTGCTCGCGGGGGCGGATATCACGTTCGGTAACCTGGAGAGTCCGATCGTCCCGGACTCGGGATCCGGGTCGGACTCGGTCGGCATCTTCGCGGCCCCCCGGCTCGCCGCCCTAGCGCTGGCTCGCGCGGGCTTCGACATCGTGAGCACTGCGAACAACCACGCCTGGGACGGCGGCGAGGCGGCCGTGCGGGAGACGATGGTGCAGCTCACGCGCGCGGGCGTGCGCTTCGTCGGGTCCGGGTTCGGGCGGGACATGGCGGAACAGCCGGTGATCCTTGAGCGGCGGGGTTGGCGCGTGGCGTTTTTCGCGGTAACCCGCGCGTGGAACCCGGCCCCTTACACGTTCCATCAGCACGCCGGCGCCGGGTGGGTGGCCTGGGGGGACACGGCCTGGCTCTTCCCCGCCATCCGTGCGCTCAAGGAGCACGCTCGGGCAGACCTGGTCGTCGTGAGCGTGCACGGGGGCACGGAGTATACCGACACTCCGCCCCAGCACATCCAGGACCTGGAGCGCGGGCTCGTGGACGCCGGCGCGGACGTGGTGCTGGGCCACCATCCCCACGTGCTGCAGCCCGTGCTCCGTTACCGGGGACGGGTGATCGCGCAATCGCTCGGGAATTTCGTGTTCGTGCAGTCCGAGCCCTGGGCCGGGCTGTCCGCCGTGCTCCGCGTGGCGGTGGCCCCGAACCATCGGATGCGGCTCGCGGCCGTCCCGGTGCGCGCCGGGGCGCAGCCGACGATCGCCCGGGGCGCCGCCGCTGACAGCGTGGGCCGCCGCCTGCGCGTACCCCTCCTGACGCCAACGCCGACCCTCTCGACACCATGACAGGCGATACTCTCGGTTTTCTCAAGCGCCTCCTCGACACGCCCGGACCCTCCGGGTTCGAAACCGCGCCAGCGCGGGTGTGGCGCGAGGAGGTCAAGGCGTTTGCCGACCAGGTGACGGCCGACGTGCACGGCAACTCGATCGGCGTGCTCAATGCGCAGGGGATCCCCCGGCTCATGTTGGCGGGCCACATCGACGAGATCGGCCTGCAGCTCACGCACGTGGACGACGAGGGATACCTCTACTTCGCGGGGATCGGCGGCTGGGATTCGCAGGTCCTGGTCGGCCAACGCGTAGTGATCGCCGGGGCCAAGGGACCGGTGCGGGGCGTGATCGGCAAGCAGGCGGTCCACCTCATGAAGCGCGAGGACTTGGAGAAGGTCTCGAAGATCACCGATCTCTGGATCGACATCGGCGCGGCGAACAAAACGGAGGCGCTCGAGCGCGTACGGGTGGGCGACGCTGCGGTGCTCGACGCGGACGTCCAGGAGTTCCCGAACGGCCGCGTCGTCTCGCGCAGCATCGACAATCGGATCGGCGCGTATGTAGTGGCCGAGGCCCTGCGGCTGCTCGCCGCCTCCCGGCCCAAGCACGCCGCCGTCTTCGCCGTCGCCACGACGCGCGAGGAGATTGCGTGGACCGGCGGCGGCGCGCGCACGAGCGCGGTGGGCATCGATCCGCAGGTCGCCCTCGTGGTGGACGTGACGCACGCCACCGACTGGCCTGGCGCGGAAAAGAAGCGGGCCGGCGAGCACAAGCTCGGCGGCGGCCCCGTGCTGGCGCGTGGCTCGGCGGTGAGCCCGGTGGTGTTCGAGCTCCTCGCAGCATGTGCTGAGGCGGAGCAGATCCCCTACAGCGTTCAGGCGGCGCCCCACGACACGGGCACCGATGCGGATGCGATCTACAACGCGCTGCGGGGCATCCCGACGGGCCTCGTGAGCGTGCCCAACCGCTACATGCACAGCCCCAACGAGATGGTGGCGCGCGAGGATCTCGAGCGGGCGGCACGGCTGCTCGCGGCGTTCGCGCGTCGCCTCGAGCCCAAGCTCAGCTTCATCCCGAGCTGAGGCCCCTTAGCGGCGCGCGCCCGGCTTGCGCTTCAGGTCCGCGAGCGCGCCGCGTGCGGCCTCCTGGGTCTGGCTGTCGCCGTCCTGCGCCAAACCTTCGAGCGTGCCGACCGCCGCCGGCGTGGCGGCGAGGCGCAATCCCTCGACCGCGGCGAGCCGCAGCGCCGTCGGCTTGCGGCCGAAGAAGCGGCCCGCGGGTTGCGCCCACTTGATGAGCGCCTGGACCGCGTCGGGCGTCCCGATCCGGCCGAGCGCAAGAATCAACTCGCGGCGCACGACCTCGTCTTTCTCTTCATCGAGGGCGACGACGCACGGCATGGCGAGCGCGGTGGACCGCGGCCCGCCGATCCCGAGCGCCACCTGCACTCGTACCTCGGAGGACGGATCGTGGAGCGCTCGACGCAAGGGCTCGACGACCCGCCGCGTGCCGATCTTGGCGAGCGCCATCGCCACCGCCTTGCGCACCCGCACGTCTTCGTGCTCCAGGTGGCGCACCAGCCCGGGGACCGCCTCCTCGATCCCCAGCTCGCCGATCAGCTCCGCCACGTTCCGCACCACGAACCATTCCTGGTGCTTGAGCGCGTGGATGAGCTGGTCTCGGCCCTCCGGCATGTGGCGCAGCGCGTCGAAGGCGGAGCGCCGCTCGCCGATCTTGGGCGCGGCGACGAGCAGCTCCATCAGCACTTCCACCGCCCCCGCGCCGCCACGGCGCAACGCCGTGATCGCATCGGACCGGTAGATCGGCTCCGACAACAGGCGCACGAGCGTATCGAGCGCGCTCTTGGTGTACACGCGCCGCAGCGCGATCGCGTACTGGCGGCGCGCGCCGCTCGCCTCGGAGAGGCCTTCCTCGACGCGCGTGATCCCGGTGATCACGCCCAGCAGTTCGTCGGGTCGCCGTTGCTTGATCGCCGTCTCGGTATGCTGCACCAGCGCGGCAAGCACGCCGCCCACGTCGGGGGCGGCCGGGTGGCGTTCGAGCTCGGTCAAGAGCTGGACGATGGCTGGCGGCAGCGCGAACGCTCCCGACCCGCTGCGGGGAGGCGGCGTGGGACGGGCCGCGGCGGGCGCGGCCGGCGCCGGGTGCGCCGAGACCGGTTCGGGAGCGGGTGGCGCGAGCGCCCGCGGGATCTCCTCCGCCGCACCCGGTCCCTCTGGCTCCGGGCCCTCCCTCGCTCGAACCCCCTCCGGGGGGGCGCCCGGGGGCGCGGGTGCATGGGGGGACGCAGAGGCTCGCGCACGGCTGGGCGGCGCCGGGGATGCCGGCGGCACTGGGGGCACGGGGGAGCCGGTGCTGGCGACGGGCAGAGCGTCCGCGGCTGGCGGCGGTGGCGGATCGTGGCTCACGAGCGGCACGCCGTGCATCGGGACCGATGCTGTGTCGCGCCACGGCTCGCCGCGGAGGATCCCCTCGGTCCCGAGCGCGGGCGTGCCATCCACCGAGGCCTCGGCCTCGGCAACGGGCGAGGCCGGGGGCGTGCTCCTCGACGGGCCGCCGGGCGCGGCGTGGGCCAGGGTGACGCGGATGCGATCGACCCCGACTGCGGTGAGCCGGGTGACGACGTCGTCGGACGTGGGTTGATCGCCTAGGGCGCGCAGCAGCTCGAACAGCTGCGCGGGCGGCGGCGCCGCCGGCACCGAGATGTCGGCGATCCCGTGGAGCTCGAGCCGCTGCGCCAATGCCCTGACGTCCGCGCCCGCACTCGGGGCGCCGTTTACCTCGACGCCCCCCCCGACCGGCCGAATGCTGATCGCCGCGTCCTTGAGCAGGGCGAGGAGCACACGGAACTCCACCTTCTGGGCTTCCTTCGCCCCCGGGTCCCGAAACAGCGTGACGCAGCGCGCGAGCTGCTGAGCGAGCGTTTCATTCGTTGGCATCGCGCCCGGTCAATCTAGGCGGAAGGGCGGACGTGGGCAACGCGCGCCAGCACGCGCCTTGCGTCCGCTTCGCGAACCGGTCGCCCCGGCAGCGCGAGCGCGGTCGCGAGGGCGGCGATGGGTGGGGGCAGGAGCCCGACCGGTTCGAGGCGCGACGGCGCCACGAGCAGCTCGGCGAGTGGCGCGTCCCCCGAGAGGCGTCCGGCGTCCAACACGAGCCCGCGCTCGAGTGCCTCGGCCGCGAACGTCAAATCGTGGGTGATCACGAGTAGCGCCACGCCCACGCTAGCGCGCGCGAGGAGCGCACGCACGACGCGCGCGCGCAGCTCGCGATCGAGCCCGGCGGTCGGCTCGTCGAGTACGAGGAGGGAAGGCTCGAGGGCGAGGGTGCCGGCGAGGGCGGCCAACTTGCGCAGCGCCGGGGCCAAATCGTAGGGATGCTCGCCCGCGAGCGGGTCGAGGTCGAGCGCCGCGAGCGCGGCTGCGGCGCGGCGTTCGACCTCCGGAGGAGGGAGCCCCAGTGCCCGGGGGCCGAACCGCACGTCGTCGGCCAGCGTCCGCCCGAACAGCTGTTGGTCTGCGTGTTGGAACAAGGACCCCACGCGGTGGGCGAGCGCTTCGGGCGGGTGGTGGCCCGTATCCCAGTCTCCCACCCACACCGTGCCGGCCGCGGGTCGGAGCAGGCCGGCGATGAGCCGCGCGACGGTGGACTTACCGGCACCGTTGCGGCCGAGCAGCGCCGCGCGCTCGCCGGGCGCGAGCGCGAAGGACACTTCGGTGAGCGCCGCGATCGGGCCGTAGGCGAACGAGACCCGATCGAGGGCAAGCGCCGGCGTTAGCGCCACCGGGCCAGCGCCTCGGCCACCGTCGCCGGATAGGGCAGCGCGAGTCCCGCGGCGCGCCACACACTCGCGACGCTCGTGCCGAGCCCGGCGGCGCAGGTTGCCTCGTCCGCCAAGAGTGCCCGAGGCCCGGCGCCGGCGACGCGACCGCGCTCGAGCCACACCACGCGATCCGCCGCTGCGGCGGCGGCGTCGAGGTCGCTCGTGGCGACGAGCACAGCGCGCCCCTCGTCCGCGAGGGCGCGGAGGAGACGCCACACCTCGCGCGCCCCGACCGGATCGAGTGCCCCGGTTGGCTCATCGCACAGCAGCACGGCCGGATCCATCGCCAGAATCCCCGCGAGCATCACGCGCGCGAGCTCCCCACCGGACACGGTCGCCGGATCGCGCGCGCGCAGGGCGGCGATCCCGAGGCGCGTGAGGGCGCGCTCGACGTGCTGGGTGATCTCGTCGCGCGGCCAGCCCAGGTTCGCCGGCCCGAAGGCCACCTCGTCCCACACGGTGAACGCCATCCCCGAGAGCTGCGTCCACGGGCTCGCCAGCACGAGTCCTCGCCGTCCGCCAGTGAGCGCGACGCGGCCGCGCAGGCGGCCGCCGGTGACCCGGGGCGCGAGATCCGCGGCCACGAGGAGCACGCTCGACGCCCCGGCGCCCACGCGCCCGACGAGCGCGACTATCTCGCCGCCGCCCACCTCGAGCGACACGTCCTCGAGGGCCGGAAGGTCCGTGGCCGGATACCAGAAGCTCACTCGCTCCAGCGCGAGGCGGGTCACGCCACCCTCCAGACGCCCGCCGCAAGACACAGTCCCACAATCCCCCACCGCGCCACCCGTTCGGCGACCCGGTCGCGGGGCGGATCGAGCGGCGTCCGGCGGGTATGCGCGGCGAGCCCGCGCGTCTCGAGCGCGAGTGCCCGCTCATCCACCTCGTGTAACACGGAGAGCATGAGGGGCAGGGCCACGGCGCGCAGGGCGCGTAACCGGCTCGCGATCCCGCCTCGGGGGGAGAGGCCGCGACACCGCTGGGCCTCGATGATCCGCTGGGCGCGCGCCTTGAAGAGCGGGACGGCGGACAGGGTGGCGGCGAAGAGGTAGGCCACCCCGGCGCCCCATCCGGCGCCCACCATCGCCTCCACGAGCCGCGGCGGTGGCAGCGCGGCCGCGAGCCACACGAAGCTCGCGGTCATCGTGGTGAGGCGGAGCCCGATCGCGACCGTCGTCGGCCAGTCGTGCAGGAGGAGAAGGAAGAGCCAGAACGGCGCCGCGGTGAGGACGGCGGGCAGGAGCGCGCGCCGCACCCCCCGCGCCGCGGCGAGCCCGAGTGCGGTGGCGGCGGTCGCCGCGCCGCCCCCGGGCGCCGGCAGGAGCCAGGCGAGCGTGGTAAGGCCCGCCGCCAGCGTCAGCAAGGTGAACGGGTGGAGCCGCGTCACGCGGCGCCGATCGCGCGGAGCGCCCAGGGAAAGCGCGCGGCGGTACGGCGGGGTAGCGCGTGCAGCACCGACGTTACGAGCGCGAAGGTTACCGCCTTGTCCCCGAAATCCGACACGAAACTCCCGAAGAAGCACGCGCCGAGGGGCGACAGGCCGAGCGCCTTGCCGAGCGCGGTCGTGAGCGCGATGCCGCCGGTGGTGGTGCAGCCGAAGATCAGGTAGGAGATGGGCGTCGACGTGAGGGAAGCGAGGATCCCGAGGCCGAGGCCGGCCACGATGGCCGTGCCGACGGAGCGAAACAATCGCGCGCGCGCTGCCGCCCAGGCGTAGAGGGCGACAAGGATTTGCACCACGACGAATGGCCAGAAGGTGGGATTGCGGAGCGTGTTCACGGCCGACGTCACCACGCCCGTGGCGATCCCGACCGCCGGCCCCGCGAGGGCCGTGGCGAGAATCGTTCCGGTGGTGTCGAGAAACAGGGGTAGGGCCACGGCATCGACGGCGGCCGAGAGGGCGAGGCTGATGGCGGCGGCGACTGGAATCAAGACGAGCAGACGGATCGGCACCAGCCGGCTTCCCAAGAGGGTGAGGCCAAAGATAGATATAGCCGGAGGTCGCGAACCAGCCCATGACCGCTTCCGTCGCCCCCGGCACGATCGTCCGCGCGCTCCGCGCCGCGCATCTCCACGACGTGCCGCGGGGCGAGTTGCTTCAGCTTGCCTGTGAGAAGCTCCGCGGGCTCGGCCCCCCGTACACGTCCGTCTACGCCTACATGCTCCACGGGCAGGACCTCGTGCTCGAAGCGTTCTCGGGTCGCGAGACCCCGCATACCTGCATTGTGGTGGGCCACGGCGTGTGCGGTACTGCCGTCGCCACGGGGGAGGATCAGAACGTGGCCGACGTCGGCGCCGTCGACAACTATCTCGCCTGCAACGTCGACACCCGATCGGAACTCGTGGTCCTGATCCGCCGGGGCCGCACCATCCTCGGGCAGCTGGACATCGACTCGGATGTGCCGGCTGGATTCACGGCGGTGCACCACCGGACCGTGCGGGCGGTGGCGGATGCGCTCGCCGTCCTGCTCTAGCGGCCTCGAGCGGCGGCAGGGTTTCGGCTCCGATGCAAGAAGCGACGCTCGACGTGAACGGCGTCCGCTTGTACACGCGGCGCGTCGGGGACGGACCCGCGGTCGTCGTGCTCCACGGCGGCCCGGGCGCCCACCACGACTACCTCCTGCCCCAGTACGATCGTCTCGCCGCAGGACGCACGCTCTGCTACTACGATCAGCGCGGTGGGGGCCGATCCCCGGTGTCGCGCGAGACGCCGGTCGGGTGGCGCGAGCACGTCGCCGACCTCGAGGCGCTCCGCGCGCGGTGGGAGCTTGAGCGCCTCACGCTGCTCGGCTACTCGTGGGGCGGGCTCCTCGCGGTGCTGTACGGCCTCGAGCATCACGATCGGATCGAGCGCCTCGCGCTCGTCTCCGCTGCGCCGTTGACGGCGGCGTGGCGCGAAGAGTTCGACCGGCGCTTCGCCGCGCGCATGGGCGAGCCGTGGATCGCGCGCGCGCGGGCGGAGCTCACGGCGTTAGGCCTCGCGCAACGCGATGCCGAGAAGTACCGGCGCCTCGCCTTCGCCCTCTCGGTCGCCGGATACTTCCGCGACCCGTCCCAGGCGGGCGAGATGACTCCCTTTCGCGTGACCGCTCGGACGCAACAGGAGGTGTGGGCGAGCCTCGGTCTGTACGACCTGCGCGAGCGCGTACGCCACACGTTCGGCGGTGGTGGCGCCGTCCGCGCGCTCGTGGTGCACGGCACCTACGATCCAATGCCGCTCGAGTCGGCGCGGGAGACCGCGGCGCTACTCCAGACCGGGGTGCTGGAGCTGCCGACGGGGCATGCCCCCCACGTGGAGGCGACGGAGGCCTTCGTGCGGGCGCTCGATCCGTTCCTCCCGCGCCGCTGAGCGGGTCCGCCGCGGGCGTCGTCCCGGCGGCGCTTCCGTGATCCCGCGGCGGTCTATACGTTCCGGGCACGATGCGCCCCTCGGTTCGTTCGCTCGCGGCCGCCCCATGCCGACCGCGCTGAGGCGTCCGGCGCGGCGCCCGGGACGCGAGACGCCGGCGCAGCTGAAGGCGCGAGTCCGCCGGATTGTCGCGCGCCTCGAGCAGGCCTATCCCGACGCGACGAGCGCCCTCCATCACGCGAGCGCGCTCGAGCTCCTTGTGTCAACGATCTTGTCCGCGCAGTCCACCGACGCGCGCGTCAACATGGTGACGCCCGCGCTGTTCGCGAAGTACCGCTCCGCGGCCGACTTCGCGAGCGCCGATCCCCATGTGCTCGAGCAGGAGATTCACAGCACGGGGTTCTTCCGCAACAAGACCAAGGCGATCATCGGGATGGCTCAAGCGCTGGTCGAGCGGCACGGCGGGCGGGTCCCCGACTCGATGGCGGAGCTTGTGGAACTGCCGGGCGTCGGGCGAAAGACGGCGAACGTTGTGCTCGGCACCTGGTTTCACAAGAACGAGGGCGTGGTGGTCGATACGCACGTGCAGCGCTTGGCGACCCTCCTCGGCCTGACGCGGGAGCGGGACCCCGTGAAGATCGAGCGCGACCTCATGGCGATCCTGCCGCGCGACAAGTGGACCTGGTTCTCGCACACGCTGATCTTGCACGGGCGCGGCGTCTGCATCGCCCGGCGGCCGCGGTGCGCTGACTGCGTGGTACACCGGCTCTGCCCGTCGTCGCGAGTGTGAGCGAGGGTCGCGCCCGGTCCCGCTCCCCCGCAGCATGACCCTGCCGCCGGTGGACCGCGAGCAACTGGTCGCGACGCGGCGCGACCTCCATCAGCACCCCGAGCTTGGGTTCGAAGAGCGTCGGACGGGCGCGCTCGTCGCGGAGCGACTCGCAGAGCTCGGCTACGCGGTGCGCAGCGGTGTGGGCCGGACGGGCGTCGTCGGCGTGCGCGGGGACAACCGATCGGCCGGTGGCCGCTGCGTGCTGATCCGAGCCGACATGGACGCGCTCCCCATCGACGAGGCGAACGACGTCCCCTATCGCTCCACGCATCCGGGCAAGATGCACGCTTGCGGACACGACGGGCACGTCGCCATCGGGCTCGAGGTGGCCCGCCGGCTCACGGCCGCGCGGCTCCCTGGGGCCGTGAAATTCGCCTTTCAGCCGGCCGAGGAGATTTCCGACGGCGCGGAGGCGATGATCCGCGACGGGGTGCTTGACACGCCGGCCGTGGATGCGGCGTTCGGGATTCATCTCTGGAATGATCTCCCCGCGGGAACGATCGCCGTGATGGGAGGGCCGGTGATGGCGTCGGTGGACCAGTTCGAGATTGCGATTCTCGGTCGCGGCGGGCACGCCGCGGCGCCGCATCAGGCGATCGACCCTGTGCTCGTGGCGGCTCACGTTGTGACCGCGCTCCAGAGCCTCGTGTCACGGCGCCGCAATCCGTTCGAGGACGCCGTGGTGTCGGTGACGCAGCTGGCGGCGGGCCACGCCTTCAACGTGATCCCCGGTCGGGCCGACTTGCGCGGGACGGTGCGCACCTTTGGTGGCGCGTTCTACGACGCGGCGCCAGAGCTCGTCGAGACCACCGCGCGCGGGATCGCCCTCGCCCTGGGCGCGACCGCCGAGGTGCGCTACCGTCGTATGTCCCAGGCGCTCGTCAACGACGAGCGGATGGCATCACTCATGGCGGGCGTGGCGCGGGACATCGTGGGCGGGGAGCGCGTGGTCGAGGGCGTCCGCACCATGGGCGGCGAGGACATGTCACGCTTCCTCGCGCGCGTGCCCGGCGCGTTCGCGTTCGTCGGGTCAGGCGCGGGCGGTAAGCCCGGCGCGCCGCATCACAGCCCAACGTTCGACATCGATGAGGAGAGTCTCGTCATCGCCGCGGAGCTCCTGAGTCGGACGGTCGTGCAATACTTGGCGGGCCCCGTCTAGGGCGCCCGCTCCGCGCCACCCGTCGGCGTGGCAGGTAGATTTCCGCGGATGCCGAACCACCTCGCCGCCCAACCCTCCGCCTATCTCCAGTCGGCCGCTCACCAACCGGTGCACTGGCACCCGTGGGGCCCGGCGGCGTTCGCCCGTGCGCGCAGCGAGAACAAGCCGATCCTGCTCGACATCGGCGCCGTGTGGTGCCACTGGTGCCACGTGATGGACGGCGAGTCCTACGAGGATGCCGGCGTGGCCGAGGTCCTGAACCGCGAGTTTGTGTGCATCAAGGTGGATCGGGACGAGCGCCCCGACGTCGACGCCCGCTATCAGCGCGCGGTGCAGGCACTCACGGGCCAAGGCGGTTGGCCCCTCACCGCGTTCCTCACGGCGGACGGAGAAGTCTTCTTCGGCGGCACCTATTTTCCCCCCGAGGTGAACTCCTACGGGCGCCCCGGCTTTCTCTCCGTGCTGCGCCAGGTGGCGGAGATCTACCGGCAGCAGCGGGCCAAGGTGGCGGAGAACGCCCGCGCCATCCGCGACCACGTCGCCCGCTCACTCGACGAGGCGGAACGCGGCGCGGTCGGCCCCGAGACGCTCGAGCGCGCCGCCGCGGACATGGCCCGCCTCTTCGACGTGCGCTACGGCGGGTTCGGTACGGCGCCCAAGTTCCCCCACCCCGCGGCCGTGCGGTTTCTCGTTGCCCGCTGGCACGACACGCACGCGGAGTGGATTCGCGAGGTGGTCGAGAAGACGCTGCTCGGGATGGCGAAGGGCGGGATCCACGACCACCTAGGCGGCGGGTTTCATCGATACGCCGTGGACGAGCGATGGATCGTTCCGCATTTCGAGAAAATGGCCTACGACAACTCGGAGCTCTTGCACGCCTACTTGGACGCAGCTCAGGCGCTCGGGCATCCGCTGTTCCGAGAGGTCGCCCACGGCATCGTCGAGTGGGTCTTCGACGTGTTGTCGGATGCCGATGGGCACACGTTCTACACGTCGCAGGACGCGGACGTGCAGTTTGGCGACGACGGAGACTACTGGACCTGGACGCCGGCGGAGGTGCACGCGGCGCTGCACGACGAGGAGGCCGAACGCGTGCTGCGTCGGGTCTACGACATCGAGGAGCACGGCGAGATGCATCACCATCCCCAGAAGAACGTGCTTTGGTGGCGAGCCGACCCGGCGGACGACGGGGAGCGGCGCACTTGGAAGGAGGCGCGGCGGCGGCTCAAGCAGGCGCGCGATCGACGCCCGGCGCCGTTCGTGGACACGACGCCCTATGTGAACTGGAACGCCATGATGGCCTCGGCCTTCCTTCATGCTGGCGCCGTGCTCGACCGCCCGGCGTGCAATCGCCTCGCGCTCGGGGTGCTCGAGCGAATCTGGCGCGAGGCGTGGGACGAGAGCGAGGGCATGCGCCATGTCATCGGCCGCGCGGAGCCACGCGGGCTCCTCGAGGACAACGTCCACGCCGCGGCCGCGTTCCTTGATGCCTACGAGGCCACGGGCGAGGACGCCTGGACCACGCGCGCCACGCTGGTGATGGACCACTGCCGTCGCGCCCACTGGGACGAGGAGCAGGGCGGCTTCTTCGATGTGGCGCGGGGGGGGTCGCCCGCGGACGGCGGGGCGGCCTACCTCGCCACGCCCGCGAAGCCCGTGCAGGACGCCCCGACCCCGTCGGCGAACGGCGTGGCGGCCCTCGTCCTCGCCCGGCTGGCGGCGCTCACGGACCCCGTGACATGGCGCCCCGTCCTCGATCGCCAGCTCGCGACCTTCGGCGGAGCGGCACCCCAGCTCTCGGTCCATGGAGCCACGCTGCTCCGCGCCATCGATTGGGCGCTCAACCCGGTGACGCGGATCGAGGTCCGCGGGCCGCGGGGCCCGGGGCCGGCCTGCGACATGCATCTCCTCGCGCTCCAGACGTATCGGCCCCGCACGGCGCTGCTCCGCACGACCGCCGACCAGCCCGCTGCGACCGTATGCGTGGGCACCACGTGCTCCCTGCCGGTCGGCACGACGGAGGCGCTTCGCGCGCTCCTGGCCTGACGCGCGGGCATGCGCTAGACAACCGTGCCCTCTCGGTCGTGATTGTAGGGAGGAACCCATTGCCCGTGCGGGAAGAGCCAACCTTTCTTCGGAGTCCTGATGCCGACCAAGAAAGCCAGTTTCGAGACCGTGAAGGGCCGGATTGAGGCGGAGCTCTTCGCCGACGAAGTCCCGGCGACGGTGGCCAATTTTGAGAAACTCGCCAACGCCGGGTTTTACGACGGCACGACCTTTCACCGCGTAATCGCCAACTTCATGATTCAGGGGGGCGATCCCTACTCGAAGTCCGGCAAGGGGCGCGTGGGCACGGGGGGCCCCGGCTACACGATTAAGTGCGAGACGGAGAAGAACGTCCACAAGCACGTGACGGGGACGCTCTCCATGGCGCACGCCGGCAAGGACACGGGGGGCAGTCAGTTTTTCATCTGCCACGCGCCCCAACCGCACCTCGACGGCGTGCACACCGTTTTCGGGCAGGTCACCAAGGGCCAAGACGTAGTCAACACGATTGCGCCGAACGACAAGGTGCAGTCGATTCGAGTGTCGTAAGGCTGACCCCGGGCGGGAGGCCGTCGCGGACGGCCGACCTCGCCGGTCCGCCCGAGCAGCGGCCTTCAACAGGAGATGATCCCCATGCCGAAGCTTCCGGGCCTGGCGGTGCTCTGTGGCGTCGTTCCCACGCTGGTCGCGGCGCAAACTGGGCAGTTCGTGGTGCGTCTCGGCACCGACACGCTGTCGATCGAGCAGTACACCCGCACGGCCCAGGGGCTCGAGGGTGAACAGGTCCTTCGCGCACCGCGGACCGTGCACCGCCTGTATCACGCCAGCTTCGGCGCGGGTGGGGCGATGACCCACTTCGAGCTTGTGACCCACAACGTCTCCGGCGATCCGGGGCCGATGGAGACCCGGGCGATAATGGATTTTGTCGGCGACTCGGCTGTGGCGCGGGTGCCGCGTGACGACTCGACCGTCACGGTGCGCGCCAAGCCCGGGCCGGGGGCCCTCCCGTTCGTGGGGCAAATGGTCGTGTTGGTCGAGGAGGTGGCACGTCGGGCCCGGGCCCGGGGCGGGCGCTACACGACGGCGATGCTGCCGCTCGGAGATACGGAGCCGTGGGTAGTGAGTGCCGCGCCCGCCGGCGCCGACTCCCTGACGTTCGTCGTTGGTCCTATCGGGACGCTGCGTGCCCGGGTCGATCCCCAGGGGACTCTGCTCGGCCTTTCCGGGATCGGCAGCACGATGCAGGTGACGGTCGAGCGCGTGCGCGGCCTCGATTTCGCCGTGCTCGGCAAGGCGTTCGCGCCACGCTCGCTCGGTCGGCTCTCGCCGCCCGATTCGGTCATGGCCACCGTCGGCGGCAGCACCCTCTCGGTGCGCTACAGTCGACCCTCGATGCGGGGCCGCGTCATCTTTGGGAACGTCGTCCCGTGGCACCAGGTGTGGCGCACGGGGGCCAACGAGGCGACCGTTTTTGCGACGAGTGCGGATCTCGCGATCGGGGGCACCACGTTGCCAGCCGGCAAGTACACCCTATGGACCCTTCCGTCCCCCACGGGCTGGACGCTCATCGTGAATCGAAACACCGGGCAATGGGGCACGGCCTACGACGCCCGCTACGATTTCGCCCGGCTCGACCTGCGGGTGGAGCAGTTGGCACAGCCGGTCGAGCAGTTCACGATCGCGATCGAACCGCAGGGCAAGCGGGGCCTGTTGACCCTCGCGTGGGAGCGCACCCGGGCCTCGATCCCGTTCGAGACCAAGTGACGAGTCCGGCCCGTCCACCGGCCGGACGCTGAGCGCGGCCCGTGCACCTCGACTTCGCCGTCGTGGCCGATTACGCCATCGTGGATCAAGCTGGCAAGCTTTCGGTGCTGGGGATCTTCCAGCACATCTGGGTCCAGCAATTCCCCGCGATGCACCCGCGGCTCCATCTCGTGCTCCGCCTCAAGGGGAAACGGACCGAAGTCGGCGAGCACCGAGTCCAGATCCGGCTCACAGACGAGCAGGAGACGGAGATCCTGGGCGGCAACGGGAGCGTGAATTTCGCCGAGCCCCCCGCCGGGGTGATGGACATCGAAGCGGGCGCGATCCTGGTGTTCGACGTGCCGTTCCCGCATGGCGGAGCGTATCGCTTCGAGATCACGATTGATGGCGCCGCCAAGGCGTCGGTGCCGTTGACGGTGAGCCAACTCCCAGCGTCGGCAGGCGGGGGCGCCGGCGCGGCCGGGGAGACCCTGCACTAGGCGCGACTCTTCCCTCCTCCCCACGCGGGCCCGGAGGAGACCGGTCGAGCCCCCGCGCGGCACGACCGCCTCAGGGCTCGCGCTCGA
Source organism: Gemmatimonadales bacterium (assembly GCA_035538175.1). Classification (GTDB taxonomy): domain Bacteria; phylum Gemmatimonadota; class Gemmatimonadetes; order Gemmatimonadales; family GWC2-71-9; genus AG41. Next base: position 19,174 of record DATLKW010000319.1, read on the forward strand.
TCCGCAGCTCCAGCCATTCGACCCGCCCCGCTTGCACGGCGTCGCGCAGTTGCCGCTCCCGGGCGGAGAGGGCCGACCCTCCCGTCTTCACCTCAAGGAACACGACGCGCTCGAGCAGGCCTGCGTCGAGGCCATCGAACACGAGGAGGTCGATGGGGCTGCCGAGGAAGCGGGCGTCCTTGGGGTTGAAGCGAAACTCGGGGAGGTAGGCGACGAGCTGCTCGTGGACTTTCCCGACCGTAACCGCCTGGCTCCGTTGGACCGCGTCCTGTCGGATGCTGTCCGTGTAGCGCGCCTTCCACCACTGTACGTAGACGAGTGCCAGAAGCAGGCCGATGGCGAGACCGACGACCACGAAGGCGAGCTCGGCGAGCGCGTGATCGTTCTCAAGCATGGTGGAGTGGAGCAGGCCAGGGGCTAGTGCGGCCAGAGCCAGCCGAACGCGGCTGCCGTCAGAAACGCATAGATCAACCCGTCGATGGTCGCTCGGATCGTCGTGGCCCAGGCGCGGCCCCACCAAATCGACATCTGCCAGAGCGCGAGCGCGTAGCCGAGGAATGCGGTCACCCCGACGAACCGGAACACGGCGCGGTAGGGGGCGCCCGGCGGGAGCGCACGTCCCGCCACGTACGCGGCGAACACCCCGACGACGACGGCGTAGAGGAGCCATTGGATGAGGTTCGGCGCCATGGACAGCGGCCCGGACCGCAGGACGGTGAACACCATCACCGGCCCCTTGGCGCGCTTTTCCGCGAACGCGGGCGAGGTCATCTCCTCACGCGTCGCGGGGCGCGGCATCACGTAGTCGCCCCGCGCGAGACCGAACGGACGCAGCGCCTCCATCACCCGATCCTCGTTCGGCACCTTGGTGTAGTCGCCTCGGTGCCAAGGCGTGAACATGTGGATGATGGAGCTCACAGCGAAGACGAGGACGGCCGAGAGGACGACCGGGAGCCATAGCACGTGCAGGGGTGTCATCAGCACCTCCAGTCCGGGGAGAGAGATCGGATCGCGCACAACGTGTGCGTCCGCGTTCACCGCCGCCAGAGCGGGCGGCGCTGCTCAAGTGGCCGGTGTGCCGTAGCCGCGCGCCATCCCTGTGGCCGCGAGAACCATGAGCCCTACGAGGCCGGCCTGAAGGAAGCTGATCCACGCGTAGGCCCGGGCCGCACGCGTCTCGGGCACGCTCCCTCGCGCCACCAAGGTGCGCCACCGAATGAGCGACATCATCGGGCGGACTTCGAGCACGAGGATCACGGCGAGCAGGGCCATCTTGGTCCAAAACAGATAGTTGTGGAGGTAGTAGACGCTCCCCTTTTCGTAGCCGCCGAACGCGCGCACGAGACCCGTGCCGATCCAGAGCAGCGCCGCAATCCCCCACCAGGTGTCGGCGTAGAAGACGCGACGCAGTCCCGGCGGGTCCAGCGGCGCCCGGAGGGCACGTCCACGAGCCCACACGGCCCCCAACCCGACTCCCAGGGCGACGAGGTGCAACGCGGCGAGGGCCCAGCGGATCATGAGGACAATGGAGGTTGGCACGAGCGGTTCCGGTGAGGGGGGGCGGTGTCGGCGCGCGCGCCAACTGGCACCGCTACGTGCGGGGACGTAGGTTTAGCGCCCGAGCTCGATCACCCACACGCCAAGCTTATTCACATCACACCTGTCCCGCCATCGCGCCCCGTTGCCGGGCTGCAGCTCGTGCTGGTCCTCGCGTGTGTCGCGCTCGGGTGGAACCTGAGCGGTTACCGCCTGTTGGACCCCGACGAGGGCCGCAACGCCGAGGTGGCGCGGGAGATGGCGCAGTCGCACGACTACATCGTCCCCCGCCTGGACGGCCTCCCCTATCTCGACAAGCCGGTTGTGTACTTCGCCGCCGCCGCGGCGGTGATGCAGCTCGTGGGTCCCACGGAAACCGCGGTGCGGATTCCGGCCTACCTCGCGACCCTCGCCACCGTCGCGTTGCTCATCGGCTTCGTGCGGCGGCGGTGGGGTCCCGAGGCCGGGTGGCTGGCCGGCCTCGCGTACGCCACGACGGTGCTCCCGCTCGCGTACGCGCGCGCCGCGATCTTCGATAGCACGCTGACCCTCTGCACGACGGCGGCCACCGTGTGGCTGTTCGAGGACCGGTCCATCCGTGCGTGGGCCGCGATGGCGGTGGGCGCGCTCACGAAAGGCCCTCTCGCTCTCGCGCTCCCGCTCTTGACGCTGATACCGCACGCGCTCGCCACGGGCGCGCCGGTGCGGCGGCTGTTCCCGTGGCGGGGGCTCGCGCTGTTCGCGGCGATTGCCCTGCCATGGTTCGTCGCCGTCTCGATCGCCCATCCCGACTTTCCGGGCTACGTTTTCTTCCGCGAGACGCTCGCCCGGGTCGCCACGCCGACCTTCCATCGCACGGCCCCGGTTTGGTACTACCTGCCGATCGTGCCGCTGGCCGCGTTTCCTTGGATCGTGCCCGCGCTCGGCCGAGTGCGCTTCTGGCGCACCACGTGGCGAACCCGCTTTGCCCCTGATGCCCGGGAGCCGCTGTTCCTCGCCGCGTGGGTACTGGTGCCGCTCGCCTTCTTCACCCTCAATCAGTCCAAGCTGCCGCAGTACGTGCTGCCGCTGATGCCGGCGTTCGCGCTGGCCGCGACCCGGAACCTCACGCGCTCGACGGGCGTGGGAGCGCGGGCCTACGTCGCCGTGGCCCTCGTCGCCGGCCTCGCTCTGCTCGCGATCACGCGTTGGCTGCCGGCGCCGATCAGCCTCACGCCCGAGGAGAAGGCGGCGATCCCCCCCGCCGCGATCGCGCTCGGGCTCGTCGTGCTCTGCTCGGCCGCGGTCGTCGGGCTCGGGCTGTGGGTGCGGAGGCCGCTGACGGTGCTCATCGGGTACGCGGTCGTGGTCATGTCCATCCCGTTTCTGTCGGGTCGGCTGCTCCTCGCCGTGGGCGAAGACCGCTCCTCGGGGGTGGTCGCCAAGGCGACCGTGGCCGCCGTGGGGCGCGCGGGCGAAGGCGCGACGGTGCTCGGGGTCTTCGCCTACCCCCCGTCCTTGCCCTTCTATCTGGGCCGACCCGTTGCCGTCGCGACCGCGACCGGTGGCGAGCTGACGAGCACGTACATCGCCGATCACGTCGACGAGATGCGCGCCCAAGAAGCGTCGCCCCTCTTTCCTCCAGATTACTGGCGCGAGGCGCTCGCGCGCTGCCCCATGCCGACCGTCTTCGTCACCCGGGCGTCGAACCGCGAGGCGCGCGCGACCCTCGGCGCCACGCTGCCGCTGCTCGCGGCCGACGGGCACTACGCAGCGTACGGACCGTGCCAGCCGCACCCGCCCGGGGGCCGGACGTCGCCGCCCCGACCGGCCACGGTCACCGACCTCCGCACCGCGCTCGCGCCGCCCGCCCCGGGCCCGCGCGCGTGGCGCGGCCGCCGGGGCTGACCGTGTGCGGGATCTTCGGTGCCGTATCGCTCTCGGGCGCCCCGTTACGCCACCCCGGGTGCGTGCGCGCAATGGCTGCCGCGCTGGCGCACCGCGGGCCCGATGGTGAGCAGACGGTCGGTCACGAGCGCGCGCGCGTAGGCGCCCGGCGGCTCGCCATCATGGATCTGACGACGGGCGACCAGCCGTTCCGGAGCCCGGATGGCACGATCTGGATGGTGTGCAACGGCGAGATCTACAATGCGCCGACCTTGCGCCAGGAGGGCATGAACGCCGGCTATCCGTTCCGCTCCTCCGGGGACATCGAGACGATCGTGCCGCTGTATCAGCGGCTCGGGGCCGACGCCGTGGCGCGGCTCGAAGGCATGTTTGGGCTCGCCGTGTGGGACGACCGGCGGGAGCGTCTGCTCCTGGCGCGCGACCGCGCGGGGGAAAAGCCGCTCTTCTGGACGCAGGTGAACGGCGAGTTGCGGTTCGCCTC
>DATLKW010000320.1:0-2213 GCA_035538175.1 Gemmatimonadales bacterium
ATCCCGGCGAACCCGGTCCGCGCCCTCGTGGACGGTCAGCTCCTGCCGGTGATCGTGTTCGTCACGATCTTCGCCATCGCGGCCGCCGCGCTGCCCGATGACGAGCGCCGACGGCTCACCGACCTCGCCGACGTCGCCACCCAAGCGCTCGTGCGCATCGTGAACTGGGTGCTCTGGCTCGCGCCGCTCGGCATCGCGGCTCTGGTGGCGGGCGCGGTGGCGACGTCGGGATGGTGGCTGATTCGGGCGATGGGGGTGTTCATGCTCGGCGTGATCGCGGGCCTGGCGGTGTTCATCGCCCTGGTCTACCTGCCCGCCGTCCGCTTCCTCGCACGCCTCGGCGTGGCGCCCTACCTCCGGGCCGTGCGGGCGTCCCTCCTCATGGGCTTCTCGACTACGTCCTCGCTCGCATCCCTCCCGGTGATGCTCGAGGCCGCGGAGACGGACCTCGCCCTCCCGCCTCCGGTCGCGCGTTTCGTCCTGCCGTTGGGGGCGAGCATCGGCCGCGCGGGGAGCGCGTTGTTCCAGGCGGTCGCCGTGCTGTTCGTCGCCCGGCTCTACGGGCGGGCCCTGGGCCCGAGCGACGTCGTGCAGGCGGGCGCCGCCGTCTTCCTCGCGTCCCTTACCGTGGCGAGCGTGCCTTCGGCAAGCATCGTGAGTCTGGCGCCGGCGTTCACGGCCGTCGGGCTCCCCGTCTCGGGGCTCGCGCTTCTCCTCGGGCTCGACCGCGTCCCAGACATGTTCCGCACGATGACGAACGTGCTCGGTACCGTCACCGCGGCCACGGTGCTCGGCGCCGGGGCGGCAGGACCAGTCGGACGAACGGCACGAGAACCCGTCGCGGGTGACGCAGCTGGGAGGGGGCGACTATCCTAGCGGCGCACGAGGACGCCGCATGCCGCAAACACGGGCGGGTGGTCCCCCCGTTGCAGCAGGTCGTGCAGCATTTCGTGCTCCACGAGCTGCGCGTCGTTGAGCGACTGCGCAGCGATATAGATCGTGTGTGGCGGTTGCCACCACCCGCGACAGCTGCCCTCGTAGGCCGGGCAAGGATAGCTCGGGCCCGGCACTTGATACCACTCGATGCGCCCGAAGTCACCCCAGATCCGCGCGCACTCTTCGATCGCCGTCCACCACGCCCGGTAGGCGGGGGGCGGCGAGAACTCGACCGCCCCACGGGGGGCGAAGGTGTCGAGACACGCGGCGACAAACGCGAGTACGAGCCAGCGCACGCGGAAGCCCATGCTCCAAAGAACGTAATCGGCTCAAAAATAGATCGCCGCGACGAAGGCGAGACCCTCAAAAGACCCGCCGTAGCCCCACTCAACGGTCCTCCCGCCCGCGGTATCGTGGCCAGTCGTTCGCTCGTAGGAAAACGTCACGCCCGCAATACCGCCCACGCTGAATCGGGGACTGATGAAGTAATCACCCCCGAGCTCTCCGAACACGCCGGCATTCCAGCCGTTGTTACAAAACCCGAGGGGTAGGGCAACAGAGGCACCCGTTTGTCCCGAGCAATAGTGCGCGTACCCGCCCAACAGGCCAACGCTTTGAAATACCGCGACCGACTTGCCACGGCTCTGGTAGAAGCGCCGGCCAGCGCGGGCGTTGAGCCCGGCGGTCGAGGTGAAGTCGTTCAGGAGGAGCGTGTCCCGAAGGTGGGTCGTGATGTGGGAGTGGTGACCATCGAATCGGACGTCGATGAGCCATGCGCGGCTCGGCGTGGTGAAGCGGAGCAGCCCGAGACTGGCAAAATTCAGCCCGCCGCCAAACTGCGCGGCCCATTGGCCGTGGCGAAAGGGCAGCGTATCGGACGGCGCGACGACCTGGGCCGCAGCAAGAGACGGTACCGACACGGCCATGGCGGTGAGCCACCGAAGAAGCGGAATCACGAGCGGCCTCCGGAGAGAGGAGGCCCTTAATAATTCACCTCTTCACACCGACCGCCAGGCGAGAACGACCCCGACGGCCATGCTCGCCGCCGCGCTTGCCACGTGCACGACCGTCGCCCACACTCCGCTGCGCCCCGAGGCGAGCTGCACAATTCCCGCAAGGGAGAGCGAGACCAGCAGCATACCGATCATCGTCCCCACCGCAAACGCCAGGAAGTAGGCGAGCTGTTCCACCCGCGTGGGCGCCGCAGCGACGAGCAGCACGAGGATCGCCGCGCTTCCCGCGAGCCCGTGCAACAGCCCGAACCCCAGAGAACGCCG
>DATLKW010000321.1:0-1669 GCA_035538175.1 Gemmatimonadales bacterium
AGCGGGCGACCCAGTCGATCGTCTGACGTCCGGCGTGACGGAATTGCTCTGGGGTCATGGCTCCTGGCTCGGTGCGCTTCCGGGCGGCTGAGCGCGGCGCGAATAGGATCGCGCAGGATCCGGCGCGCGGCTGCCAGTAAAAGGAACGCCGTGGCACCGAGGGTTCCAGGGGGGACTCCACCACGACCTCAGGCGGTACCGTCCCGAAGCACCGCAACTCCGACCCGTGGTGTAGTGGGGATGGCTCTCGTTATCCGCCCGTCAGGGAGGCGACCCCATGGCGGCGCCCGCGCCGTACAGCCGGTCGTAATGGGGGCGCTCGACCGAGCGGTACAGGGCAAGGATGGCCGCCTGGTCGAAGGCCGCGGCAACGAGCCCCGGGAGGGAGCCGAGGGCGAGGGCCGCGCCGTAGGTCTGCAGGTAGCCCACCGTGTACATCGGGTTCTTGAACCAGCGGTACGGTCCCGCAACCACGACGCCTGTCCGGATCCCCGGCTCGAAGAAGTCCCGCCAGTAGTAGCCATCAGCGCCCAGTGCCCGAGCCGCCCACAGCTTGACGGCGACGCCGACGAGCGTGAGCACCCCGCCCGCGAGCCGCCAGGCGGCAGGAATGGGGAGGTCGAGCGTGCCGCGGGTGAGGACGCACAGGGCCACGAAGCTCAGGCCGTCGTGATACATCACGAGTGCCGCGCGGCGGCGAAACCGAACGAAGGCACCGCCGCCGCGGCCGCTCGGGTCCCGATCGGCCTTGGCGAGGGCATGCCACACGTAGCCGACGTATCCAAGTCGGCTCAGCAGGGCGTAGCCCAGCGCGGCGAGTCCCCACGGGGGGAGGGCGACGGTCACGGCAGGGTTCCGAAAGGGAAGCTACGCCGCCAGGTTACGGAGAGCGAGCCGGTCCCGGGGGCGAAGCCCTCGAGCACTGCCGGGAACCGCGGCCGACGTCGAGACCCTTACTTGAGGTGAGGTGCGTATGAACGGAGCGCGGGCGCGCCGCCACCATGTGTGGCGCGAAGGGGCGACCCTCGGGCTCAGCGTCGCGACGACCATCTGGGTCTGGATCGCCGTCGTGGACGTGCTCGCGGGGCAGCCGTTTCGCACCTTCACCCTGCTCGGGGGGATCGCCCTGTTCACCGGGCTCCACTACCTGCTCAACGTGGGCTACGCGGTGGTCATGGTGGCGGCGATCCACGGGGCCGCGCGGGAGCCCAGTCTCGTGACGGGGGTGGCGTTCGGGTTCTTCATCGTCGAATTCGGCTTCGTGATGTTGACCCTCCTCCTATCGCACCTCGGCCTGGGCGAGCTCGCCTGGGTGCGCATCCTGGGTGGTAACGTCGTGGGCGCGGTCATCGCCGGCACCTACCTGTTCCGGACGCACCCCGTCGCCAAGGAGCTGCGGGCCGCCGAGCGCGAGGAGAACGAGTAACCGACGTCGACCGGGAACTTTGTGGGGATGTAGTTCATTCATGAACTACACATCTTCGCTGCCGAGGCCTGGCGATGCCGCTCTCGTTCCGATTCCCGCTCCCCCTCGTGGCCCTCCTCACGTTCGTCCCCACTGGCCGGGGCGCGGCGTTGCAGGGTCGGCCGCCCGCTCAAGGCTTGTGCGGCCTGCTCGCGTCCGCCCCGGTCGTCGTGCCCACCCAGGCCGAAGCGGCCTGGGCGAGCC
>DATLKW010000322.1:0-4649 GCA_035538175.1 Gemmatimonadales bacterium
GGCGGCCGCCCACGTGGCGAGCCGGGCGCCGAGCGGGCCGAATAGGGCCAACGCGAGCATCGCAGGGAGCCACACTCCGGTGGCGGCTTCGAGCGGGTGCGCGCGCAGCTCGATCCAGTGGCCGGGGGCGAGCCGCACGGCTACAGTGGCGTAGACGACGCCTGCGGCGTCGCGCCGCGTGATCGCGGGTCCCGCGGAGTCCGCGGGAACGATGGCGGCGTCGCGCGCGACGCGGGCCAAGCCCGGCGGGGCGAAGCGGAGGTCGGGTACGCGCGCGGCCGCCTCCTCGAGCAGCAACCGCGTGTCGTCGAGCCAGCGTTCGGTGGCGTCTTGGGCGGCGAGCCGCACGTCCGCGAACGCCGCGGCGCCGAACAGGCACGCAGCCGCGGTGTAGCGGGCGAGGGCCGGCCGCCAGGTGGCGGGCGGCGCGCCCAGCGCACGGGTGGCCTGAGCCCCGGCCACGACGATGAGGAGCAGGGCGGCGAACGACCACTGTGACACCGGCCACCCGACCGACCCGACGTCGGCGGCCACGGCCCCCACCACATCCCAGCCATCCCGATCGAGCAACGGGGTGAGCACACCGTCCGCCGTGGGTTCCGGGGCGACATCGCGTCGCAACCGCTCGAGCGTGGCCGGCGCGAGGGGGGGCGCGGTGGCGCGGATGAGGGGAGCGGTGCCGTGGTAGACCTCGACGCGGGCGCTCAGGCCGGGGAGTTGGGCGAGCGCTCGCGCGCGGATGAGGAGTTGAGCCGCGTCGTACCCTCCCCCGCCCCGTGGAGCGCGGGTCACGACGGCGAGGTATCCGGCCGCCGCGGCCGCTTCGCGCGTAGCGAGGGTGCGAGCGAAGTGGGTGGCGGCCCAGCGCACCCCGGCGAGGGGGAGGAGGACAGCCGCCGCGAGCGCGACGACCGCCGTCCGGCGGGACGGTTCCGGCGCAGTCATCGCGTGGCTCCGAGCACGCGATCGAGCTCGCGCGCCGCGCTCTGGGCCGCGCGGCTCGGATCAGCGTCGGTCAACACGAGGCGATCGATCAGGTCGGTGAGCCGGCCTTCCACCTCCCGCCACGCAGCGACGCGGGCCGCCCACGACGGGCGACCGTGAGCAGCCGCGCGCAGGAAGGCTGCTTCCCAGCCGAGCGGGTCCGCGGCTGCGAGCTCGGCGGCCGCTTGCGTGACGGCCGGGAGCTCGAGTCCCGCCTGCCCGCGCGCGAGCCCGGCGGCGGAGTCGCTGAGCTCCGCGGCGAGTTCGACGGCTGCCTTGCGTCGCGCGGTCGCCGCGCGCACCGCGTAGCCCGATGCGTAGAGGACCGTGGCGGGTGCGGCGCCCGCCCGGTGGGGGATTGCGACGAATCCCACCCGCAGCCTCCCCGCCATGACGGCGGCCCGGAGTTCGGGCACGGCCCAATGCCCCGTCGTGAGGAGGGCGAGCCGGCCGGCATTGAACAATCGCACCGCGGCGCCTGGGGCGGCTCGACCGTCTGTGATCCGCGGCGCGATGCCTCCCGGCGCGACCCACGCCGTGTACCATCGCAGCGCCTCAATGGTGGCGCGCGAGTCGAGACACCCCGTCGCGCGCCGCCCGTCGGCGCACAAGACGTCGCCCCCACCCGCCCAGATCCAGGGGAGAAACAGCGTGGGGCGCCGGTCGAGGGCACTGCCCCACTGGTTGATCGCCCCCGCGCCGTGGGTGGCACGGGTGAGCTGATGGGCGACGCGCATAAAGTCGTCCCATGCCCAGTCATCGGTCGGGTACGGAATACCGGCGCGGTCGAACAGGTCCTGGTTGTACGCGACGACCACCGGGGTATAGCCGCGTGGCAACGCGTACACGTCGGTCCCGCGGCGAAACAGGGCCAGGACCGTCGGGTCAAAGCGCGACGGCGTGACGCCGACTCGGGGGAGGTAGGGCGTCAGGTCGAGCGCCACCCCCCGATCGGCGACCCGGGGGAACTGTTCGTCGTCGAGCAGGAAGGCGTCGGGAGGATCGTCGTGCGCGAGCGACAGGAGGAGGCCGCGGTCGTACTCGTCACCGAGGGCCGCGCTCGACCGACGAACGAGGTCGAGGTCGGGGTGTCGGGCGAGGTACGGCGCCAGGAGTTGGGCCTCGAGGGCCGCCGGAGCGGCGTCGGTGCGGTCCGCGAGCAGCAGGGGTCGGCGCTCGGGGCCGGGGGCGGCGCATCCCCAGCAAACGAGCCACACGCCCAGCGCGCGCTTCACCGGAGCCGGGTCCCCGTCGCGTCGAAGAGGTGTAGGTGGCGAGGATCGAGGGTGACGCCGACGCGGTCGCCGGGCCGAAAATCGGGGAAGCCTGGCGCGCGCGCGACGACAGGTTGGCCGGCCACGTCCAGGTGCACCAGCGTCTCCGGGCCGAGCGGTTCCACGCCGCGGACGTCGGCCGTGGTCGTTCCCCGATCGGGCGCGCACACGCCGACGTGCTCGGGCCGCAGCCCGAGCTGGATCTGTCCCTCGTAGTCCTCGAGGGGGACGGCGATCGTCCACGCGCCGCAATCGACGATCCCCTTGCGTTCGCCAGCAGCGCGGGCGCGGCCCGACAGGATGTTCATCCCCGGGCTCCCGAGGAAGCGGGCGACGAACACGTCGGCCGGTCGCCCGTAGAGTTCGGCGGGCGTGCCGATCTGGCGCACGCGCCCCGCGTCGAGGACGGCGATGCGGTGGCCCATGGTCATCGCCTCGACCTGATCGTGGGTGACGTAGAGGGCGGTGACGCCCAGGGCTCGCTGGAGCTGGACCAGCTCGCCGCGCAGGGTGGCGCGCAGCGACGGTTCCAGGTTCGAGAGCGGCTCGTCGAACAGGAACACGCGCGGCTCGCGCACGATCGCGCGGCCCAGCGCTACCCGCTGCCGTTCGCCGCCCGACAGCTCGCCCGGTCGCCGCTCGAGTAGCGGTGTCAAGCCGAGGCGTTCGGCGGCGTGGGCGACCCGGCGGGTCATGTCGGTCGCCGCGACGCGCCGCACCTCGAGGCCGAAGGCGAGGTTCTCCCGCACCGTGAGGTGCGGATAGAGGGCGCCGCTCTGGAAAACCATGGCGACGTCGCGCTCGCCTGGGGGGAGGTGGGTCACGTCGTGGTCTCCGATGAAAATCTCCCCGGCGCTCGGCTCCTCCAGCCCGGCGATGCAGCGCAGCACGGTCGTCTTCCCGCTCGCCGAGGGCCCAAGGAGCACGAAGAACTCTCCGTCGTGCACCTCGAGGGAGAGCTCCGCGAGTGCCAGCCGGCGACCCGGGTCGAACGTCTTGGTAAGACGGTGGAGCGTGACGGATGCCACGCCGGCGGTCCTAGTCCCGGCTCGGGAGTCGGAAGTCCACCGGAATCTGGAACCGCACGCGCACCGCTCGACCGGCGACTCGGCCGGGAGTGTAGCGCGCGCTGCGGGTGTAGGCCTTCGCCGCGTCGTTGAAGCGCGGATCAGTGGCGTCGACGACGCGGACCGACTCCTCCTCGACACGGCCCGTGGTATCGATGATGGCCTCGACGATCACGCGGCCACTGATGCGCGAGAGCAGAAGCGGAGCGGGGTAGATGACGGGCGGACCGGAGGTGAGGCGGGGTCGCTCCTGCACGTCATCGACGGTGTAGACATCGCCGGCGATGTGCAGGGTGACCGGCGGGGAGGCCGTGTGGGCGAACTCGACCGGGACATCGATCAGGACCCGCACCACGCGGCCTCGCACCCGGGCCGGGCGAAACAGCGTCTTCAGCACGAGGGCCAGGCCCGCCGAGCCGAGGCCGGAATCGGGCGTGGCGACCACGTGAGCGGTGGCAGCGACCGGATTTCCGGCCGTGTCCACCTCGAGCCGCACGATGACGACGCCGTCGGTTGCCGCGAGGCTCGCGTCCTCGGGATAGTGGAGCGGCGGGGCGAGGACGATCTCCGGCCGCTCGTCCACTTCGCTCGCCCCATAGACGCGATTGGGCGTCGGTGGAGGCGGCACGAACGTCGCCGAGCCGCACGCCGCCAGTCCTGCGATGACGGCGAGGCGCAGCGCGCCAAAGCGACGGCTCACAGCGCGCGGATTTGGCACGATGCGGGCTCCTTGGCTCGATCCCGGGCCGCGGAACGCCGCGCGACCCGCCGGGGTTAGGTCAGTACACAATGTCATGGGCCACGAGGCGGCGGGCAACCCGCTGTGTTGCCGGTTTGAAATCGGCGAGCCGGGCATGCATGTTTCGCGCGGCCCGCCACACCGCCGCAACGGAGTGGCGAGCTCATGGCACAGAGCCTGAAGGATCCGGACGACCGCTGAGACCGCGAAGGAGCGGAAAATGGCGCACACTCTGCCGCCGCTGCCGTACGACTTTGGGGCGCTCGAGCCGCACATTGACGCCCAGACGATGCAGATCCATCATGGGAAGCATCATCAAGCGTATGTGAACAACTTGAACGCGGCACTCGACAAGCACCCCGAGCTCCACAAGAAGACGCTGGAGGAACTACTGCGGGGCATCAACGGAGTGCCGGAGGATATCCGCACCGCGGTCCGCAACAACGCTGGCGGGCATCACAATCACTCGATGTTTTGGACGATTATGGCGCCCGCTGGCAAGGGTGGCGGGGGCGAGCCCGGCGGCGCCCTGGCCGACGCGATCAAGAAGGCGTTCGGCGATTTCCCAAAGTTCAAAGAGCAGCT
>DATLKW010000323.1:0-1570 GCA_035538175.1 Gemmatimonadales bacterium
ACCGCTCCGGTGGTCGGTCGTGCCCCTACCGCGCGACGTGAGCAAACTGCCGGCCTCCTTGGGCGCCCCGTATGCCGTGTGCCCCGTGTGCCGCACCCGCGCCGCGCTCAAGGGGCGGCCCGCGAAGCTCGCGTGTCCCAACTGCAAGGGCGTGTTCGTGGTGGCGTGGGAGGAGGGGTATCTGAAGAAGGGCGGTGGAGCGACGGCGGACTGACGCTACAGCGACAGCGCGGTGAGCGCGTCAGCGATCACCTCGGCTTCGTCGCGTGAGCCCGCTTCCCAGACCCCGAGACGCCCGTCCGCTCGCAGCACCTCAAACACTTCTTCGTCCTCGCTCGGCCGGCCGTCGTCCTCCGCCGGGCGCGGCCGCGCGATCCAGAACGCCGAGACGCCGTCCGCCCGCTCCCCATAGCATCGGGCGATGCTGCGCGCCGCGCGGTCGGAGGCAAAGCCGTGCGGGAGCAGGTGGCGGCGCTGCCTAAGCGCGGCTGCTAACTGGGTCGCGAGTTGGGTTCGGCGGCTGGACATCGTTCCTGGGCGCGTCGGGCTCGTCTCAAGGATGGCGCCGGGCCGGCGGCGGTAACGGGGTCCCGGGTTGGGCGGGCGTGGAGGCCCGCCGTCCAATGGCGGTTGCCCTCCCGCCACGCCCCCGCGCCTTGCCGGAGTAGCGCGTTCTCCGGAGGACCTTCAGTTTTGTTAGCGCATGCCCACGCGCCTTTCCCTTCGCCTCTAGGATCCTCGAGGTGCTGATGCGTCGCCCGATTTCGCTCCTCCCCATACTGTGCGCCGCCGCCTTCCGGCTCGGTGCCCAGGAGACCCCGACCGAGCGCAGCGCCGCTGCGGACGTGATCCGCCGCATGGGGGCACTCGAGCGCTCGCTCGCCCTGCCGGCCCTCGTTCGGCGCCTCACCACAGCCCGCGATTCTCGGCGCGACGCGGTCATGGCGCGGGTGAAGGAGTTGATGGACCGAGAGCTCCTCGCCATGGCCGACGATATCACCCGCCACCCCGAGACCGGGTATAAGGAAGAGCGATCCGTGAAGATCCTGACGGACTACCTCCAGGCGCACGACTTCGCCGTCGAGCCCGGGGTGGCAGGGTTGAAGACGGCCTTTGTGGCACGCGACAAGAAGGGCACGCCCGGCCCGACGCTCGGGGTCATCGTCGAGTATGACGCGCTGCGGGGCACGACGCGCGACTTTCACGGAGACCAGCACAGTGCGCAGGGGCCGGTCGGCCTCGCGGCCGCGGTGGCGGTCGCGGAATTTCTGGCGAGCTCCAAGACGCCCGGCACGGTGACCGTCTACGGCACGCCCGCCGAGGAGCTCGGTTCGCCCGAAGTGAAGACCATCATGTTCAAGGCCGGCGTCTTCAAGGGGGCGGACGTGCTGGTCCGCTCTCATTCCTCGACGGCAACCCAAGCGCCCGGGGCTGGGTTCGGCAGCTGCTGCATGAACATCGACGTCGTGCGCTACATCTACTCGGGCGCCCCCGCGCACCAGCTGCAGGCATGGGACGGGCGGGATGCGTTGAGCGGCGTCATCCTGCTCTTCAACCACATCGACGCCAT
>DATLKW010000324.1:0-3345 GCA_035538175.1 Gemmatimonadales bacterium
ATCCGGGCGGTTTGGTGTAGTATCGAGTGCACCATCGTGACCCTCAGACGAACCCCGATGCGCCAAGCACGCCCCAGCATGTATGCCCTCGCCTTCGCCGCGGTCGCGGCCTGTGGGGGGGCGACTCGCGTGCTGGTCGCCCGCAGCGTCGAGCTCCAGCCGGGCAGCGCCGCGGCGCTAGCGCCGGTCGCGCCGGCTCCCACGGCTGCGCCAGTCGCGAGGCTGGCGAGCGCCGGGCCCGGATTTACGGCGGCCGACGTGCATTTCATGTCGGGCATGATCGTCCACCACGCGCAGGCCGTGCTGATCGCCGGCTGGGCGCCGAGTCACGGGGCGAGCGCGACCGTGCGCACGTTGTGCGAGCGGATCGTCGTCTCGCAGAACGACGAAATCGCCATGATGCAGCGCTGGCTTCGGGAGCGCGGACAGGTCGTTCCGTCGGGGGACCCGCACGCGGGCCCCCAAATGATGCCCGGGATGGATCACCCGATGGTGATGCCCGGGATGCTCTCCCCCGAGCAGCTCGCGCAACTCGATGCCGCCCGGGGGCCCGAGTTCGATCGCCTGTTCCTCAAGTTCATGATCCAACACCACCAGGGCGCGCTCACCATGGTGACCGAGCTGCTTGGAACCCAGGGGGCCGCCCAAGATGGGGCGCTCTTCAAGTTTGCCACCGACGTCAACGCCGACCAGACGGTCGAAATCGACCGCATGAGCCGCATGCTCGCGGCTCTGCCATGACCCTTCTCGACGGAGTTCTCGTGAAATCACGCTCGTTCGTTTCGGGCTGCTCGCTCGTCACCATTGCGGCCGCGGCTGTCGCGCTCTCGGCCGCGGGCGCCAGTGCGCAGGTCGATCGCGCCACACCGGCGCCGAGCCCCGATCCGCGCGTCGGACTGCGGGCCGGCTGGCTCGATGCCCAGCAAGCCGCCTGGAACCTCCGGCTCGTCTCGACGACACCCCAGCCGGAGCAATTCTCGAACCCGAACGACCGGGGCGACTTCGGGTACATGAACTCCGATCTCGCGTTCTCGGGAACGCATGTCATTCAGGGCAACTTCCACGGCATCCTGGTCTGGGACATCTCGCAGCCGGCGCACCCGACCATCGTCACCTCCTTCGTGTGCCCGGAGGCGCAGAACGACGTCTCGGTCTACCGCAATCTCCTCTTCGTCTCGGGCGAGGATCCCAACGGCCGCCTCGATTGCGGCGCGCAAGGCGTGACCGACACGGTCAGCCACGAGCGCTTGCGCGGCATCCGGATCTTCGACATCAGCGACATCGCCCACCCCAAGAGCCTTGCCAGCGTCCAGACGTGCCGCGGCTCGCACACCCACACCGTCGTGCCCGATCTGCGCGACACGACCAACGTTTACGTCTACGTGTCGGGCCAGGCACCCGTCCGTTCGCCGAGCGAGCTGCCCGGATGCTCTAGCGCCTCGCCCGACGATGATCCGAGCTCGGCGCGGTTCCGCATCGAGGTCATCCAAGTTCCGCTCGCCCACCCCGAGCAGGCCCACATCGTGAGCTCGCCACGCATCTTCACCGGCCTCCTCGAGCCGCCGACGCATGCGGAGGCCCCCGAAGACATCGCTGAGAACAAGGCGCAGGCCGCGGCGTGGCGGGCCAAGGGCGGTTACACGGTGGCGATGCACGGCCTGGAGTTTCAGGTCGGTCCGCGCTTCATCACGCCGCTGCTGGACAGTATCGTGAAGGCCCGCGGCGGGACGGGCGCAGCCACGGCCGCCGACAGCGCCGCGCTGCGCGAGAATCTCCAGGCGATCGTGGATCGACGGATGGCGATGATGGCGCCGCCAGCGAAACCGGGCGCCCCGCGTCCGGGCCCGGACCAGTGCCACGACATCACGGTCTACCCCGCCATCGGGCTCGCCGCCGGCGCCTGCGCGGGGTACGGACTCCTCCTCGACATTCGCGACCCGGCCCACCCCCGGCGCTTGGCCGCCGCCTCCGACTCGAATTTCGCCTACTGGCACTCCGCCACGTTCAACAACGACGGCACCAAGGTCCTGTTCACCGACGAGTGGGGCGGCGGCCTACAACCCCGCTGCCGCAAGACAGACCGGCGGGAGTGGGGCGCCGACGCTCTCTTCACGCGCCACGACAGTACGCTCGTCTTCCAAGGGTACTACAAGCTCCCCGCCCCGCAGACGCAATACGAGAACTGCGTGGCTCACAACGGCTCCCTCATCCCGGTCCCCGGGCGCGACATCTTGGCGCAGGGCTGGTATCAGGGCGGCATCTCGGTGTTCGACTGGACTGACCCCGCGCACCCCAAAGAGGTCGCGTTCTTCGATCGCGGGCCCATGGATTCGACCAAGCTGGTCGGCGCGGGGTCCTGGTCCGCGTACTGGTATAACGGCTACCTCGTGAGCTCCGAGATCGCTCGTGGACTCGATATCCTCGAGCTCCTGCCGAACTCGCTCCTGTCGCAGAACGAGATCGACGCGGCGAAACTCGTCCACTTCGACTTCCTCAACGTGCAGAACCAGCCGCGCGAGACCTGGCCTGCGAGCTTCGTCGTCGCGCGCGCGTTCGTCGACCAGTTGGAGCGTTCGGGGGGCCTCAAGGCGCCGCGCGTGGCCGCCGTGCGTGGCGAGCTCGCGAAGACCGAGCGCCTTGAGCGCAGCGCGCGACGGGGCGCGCTGACCCGGTTGGCGACGGGCCTCGACCGCGACGCGAGCACCAGCTCCGATGCCGCCAAGGTGCGGATGCTCGCCGGGGCCGTCCGCGAACTCGCGACGGCGCCCACCACCGCGCCCTGACGGGCAACGCCCTGTGACGGCGCGGGACTTCCGCCGCCTGGCGCTGAATCTCCCCCAGGCGGCGGAAGCCGCGCACCACGGGCATCCAGATTTTCGCGTAGCGGAACGGGTCTTCGCGACCCTCGACTATCCGCGCCGGGGGTGGGGGATGATCAAGCTCACGCCCGAACAGCAGCCACTGTTCGTCCACACCCGGTCTGGTGCGTTCGTGCCGGCCCAGGGGGCCTGGGGCAGGGGCGGAGCCACCATGGTCCGGCTGCGGACGGTGAGTCGGACCGCGGTGCGCGAGGCCCTGCTCCTGGCGTGGCGTAATCGCGCGCCGCCGCGCGTAGCCGCCCTCCTCGCGTCTCCCTAACTTTCTCGGTCACTCCGCTCCGCCCCGCGGCCACCGAGGAGAGGCTGTGCCCGATATCCTCTACGACTTCCTCATCAAGGTGCCCGTCGGGCGGGTGTTCCGCGCGATCAGCACGCCGGCAGAGCTTGGCCAAGCCCCTCGGAACACTATCGCATCTCGTGTTACTGCTGGGCGATGTATCTCCGCGTGTTGCGGCGCTACGTGGAG
>DATLKW010000325.1:0-1691 GCA_035538175.1 Gemmatimonadales bacterium
CGCCAGCACCTGGCGCACCACGTGGCGCCGCGGCGAGAGGTTCACGACGAGCCCCGTCGTGAGCGCGCACACGAGCAGCGGCGAGAGGTCCGCCGCGTAGCCGACCCCGGCACCGAAGCAGAGTGTGACGAGAAGGGCCCAGGCCACTTCGCCCGGGGTCGGGTGCACGCGGCTCACCGAACGCCACACCATCGCGACGAGCACCCCACTCCCCAGCGCCAGGACGAGCCACGTGAGCACCCCCGAAAGGCTGGGACTCGGGAGGCGGGGGGGGCGCACCGCGAGGGGGATCATGGCGACGAGCGTGCCCGTCGCCGTCTCGAGCCCAGCAGTGCGGGCGACGCTCCGAACGACGCGGGGCCCGAGTCCCGCGGCGCGCGCGACGAGAGTCACGGCCCCCGGTCCCGATACGGCGCCCACGGCCGCGAGCGTGAGCAAGGCCGGCACGCGCGGCGTCCAGACGGCGCCGAGCGCCGGCACGAAGCGCCGGCCGAGCACCACGACGAGCGCCACGGCGCCGAAGGCGCCGGCCGCGCCCAGGCCCGCCACGAGCCAGTCGTCCCGGGGAATGCGCCGCACCCGGCGCCACTCGAGCCCGGCGCCGATCGTGGCGCCGATCCAGCCGAGGGCGAGCGCCATCAGGGGCGCGAGCGCGCGCAACGCGCGTGCGCTAAGGAAGTCGATACCGGGGCCGAGCACGAGGCCGGCGAGGACGAGCGGCGCCCCCGCCGCGAGCACCACCTCGAGGCCCCGCACCTCGGGCCAGGCAGGACGGGGCAGCCGGGTGGCGAGCAGGCCTATCGCGACGAGTCCCGCGAGCGCGAGGACGGGACTCACGTTCACGCGCCAACGTTCGCGTACGCTTGACGCCGGCGCAAGCCGCGGCATAGCTTGCCGTCACTCATGCCCTCCTCCTTCTCGGTCACGGGCGGACGCCCGCTCAAGGGCACCGTCCGGCCGGCGGGGAACAAGAACGCGGCTCTCCCCATCCTTGCGGCGACCCTGCTCGCCGACGGGCCCTGCCGGCTCGACAACGTGCCGCACATCCGTGATGTGGAAACGATGCTCGAGCTCCTGGTGCACCTCGGCGCGAGCGTGCGCTGGACGGGCACGAACAGCGTGGAGGTGGACACCGCGGGCGCCGCCCCGCGCGAGCTCGATCCCGCGCTGAGCGCGCGCATCCGGGCCTCGATCCTGCTCGCAGGCCCCATGCTCGCGCGCTTCGGCCGCGTCACCCTCCCACCCCCGGGCGGCGACGTCATCGGCCGCCGCCGCGTGGACACCCATTTCCTCGCGCTCGAGCAACTCGGGGCGCGCGTCAGCGTCGGGGCCACCTACCAGATGGAAGCCAAAACGCTCACCGGCCGCGACATCTTCCTCGACGAACCGAGCGTCACCGCGACGGAAAACGCCCTCATGGCCGCCGCCGCCGCCCGCGGCACTACGACCCTCCGCAACGCCGCCTGCGAACCGCACGTGCAGGACCTCGCCCGCTTCCTCGCGGCGCTCGGCGCGGAGGTCGCAGGGATCGGCACCAATACGCTCACCGTCCACGGCGGCGCCACGCTCCACGGGACTCCGTTTACCCTGGGCCCCGACCACATCGAAGTCGGCTCGTTCATCGGTCTCGCCGCGGTCACCAACGGGGCCGTCACCATCGAAGGCGTGCGCGCTGAGGACCTCCACGCCAC
>DATLKW010000326.1:0-2375 GCA_035538175.1 Gemmatimonadales bacterium
CGGAGTGCTTTGCGCGCGCGGGTGAGGCGGACGCCGACATTGGTCTCGCTCGTCTCCTGCACCTCCGCGATCTCGCGGGCGGCATCGGGGGGGGCGGCTCCCGCGCCCCCGGTCCGCTGCCACTCCGCCTGCCAGCGCTCCCAGTCGCTAGGCCCCGCCCGCTCGTTCATCCCTCGTCCTCCACGAGCAGCGACCGGAGTGCTTTGCGCGCGCGGGTGAGGCGGACGCCGACATTGGTCTCGCTCGTCTCCTGCACCTCCGCGATCTCGCGCTGCGAGAGCCCCTCGAGCCGCAGCATCACCGCCTGCCGATGGGCTTCGGGCAGCTGCCGGATCGCCCGGAACAGCCGGCTCCGGCCCTGCTCCGCTATCAGGCGTTCGTCGGCGAGCGGCGCCGGGTCCCGAAGGTCGCCATCGTCGGGCAAGCCCTCGCTGCGGTGACGGTGTCGAATCGCGAACGTGATGCCACGATTGTGCGCCACCCGTAACACGAACGTCCGCGCTGACGAGTCACCCCGAAACCGGGGCAGCGCGCGCCACAGCGCCACCAGGATCTCCTGCATCAAGTCGTCGCGGTCGGCGGCGTTGTCGACATAACCCCACACCACGCGCTCGAGCACGGCCGCGTGCTCGCGCACCACGCGGTCGACGGCGGTGTCGGCAGCTGTGTCCGTAGACTCCGGCATCGCCCTCCGCGAACTCCGGCCGGGGCTCCCCGATCATCCCTATAGTCCTCAGCGCAGGCGACTTTCTTACAGCCCCGACGACGTGTAAGAAAGGCCGCCCGCTCAGGGACTAATCCCGCATGAAGCTACTCCGGGGGCGGTCTTGGGCGACGGCCCTCATCCCGGCCGTCGGGTTGGTGGGGGTCTCGGCGAGCGCGACGACCGCCCAGACGCGCGATCGACCGCAGCTCCGGGCGGGCGCGCTCGCGGAAGCGCTCGCGCTCGATGGGCGGATGCGCGAGCCGGCCTGGGCGACGGCCGACTCAGCGCTCCTCACCGAGTACGAACCCGGGCAAGGCGTCGTTCCCGCTGAGCGCACGGTGGTCAAGGTGCTCGCGAATCCCGACGTGCTCGTCATCGGGATCCGCTGCGATGACCCCGACCCGGACCAGATCACGAGCTTCTCGCGCGCGCGCGACGCGGACCTCTCCGCTGAAGACCACGTGCGCATCGTGCTCGATCCGTTCTTGAACGGGCAATCGGGCTACGTGTTCGCCGTGAATCCCAACGGCGCCCGCTACGACGCCCTCATTAGCGAGCTGGCGCAGCGGTTGGGGGGGCGCGAAAACCCGAACTGGGACACCATTTGGGAAGCGGCTGCCGCCCGCTCCGCGCGCGGCTGGTCCGTGGAGATCCGCATCCCAGTGAAGAGCCTCCTCTTTCGGCCAGGCCTCACCACCTGGGGCTTCAATGTGCAGCGGCGCGTCGAGCGCAAGCTCCAGACGCAGCGCTGGGCCTACCCAAGCCGCGACTGGCGCATCACCCAGATGAGCCGCGCCGGCCTCCTCGTCGATCTCCCCACTTTCAGTCTCGATCGCGGCTTGAGCGTGCGCCCAGCCCTCGTCACGGGGACCGGCATCCCCGCCCCAGCAGCGCCGCTCACGAGCAGCGTCGCCGGAAGCCTCGACGTCACGCAACGCCTTGGGGCGAACACTCTCGCCTTCCTCACCGTGCACACCGATTTCGCCGAAACGGAAGTCGATCAGCGCCGCACCAACACGTCGCGCTTCCCCCTCTTCTTTCCCGAGAAGCGGTGGTTCTTCCTCGAGGGGACCGACATCTTCGACTTCGGGCCCGGCATCGCCCCGGACGTGATGCCCTTCTGGAGTCGCCGCATCGGGTTGTACAACGGCGTTACGGTGCCGATCGACGTGGGCACGAAGGAAAGCGGCCGCGTGGGCGGCACGAGCTTCGGCGCGCTCGCCGTGCACACCGGCGCCGTGCCGGGACTCGTGCCGGCGACCGACATGGGCGTCGTGCGAGTCAAACAGAACGTGCTGGGGGAGTCGTCGGTGGGCGCCATTGCCACCGTGGGCGACCCGACCGGCGCGGCCGGGAGCTGGGTCGCGGGGGGCGATGTCCTGCTCCAGACGTCGCGCCTCTTCGGGGACAAGAACGGCCAGCTCGGGCTCTGGGGCCTCACCCTGGACGGCCACACCGTGACCGGGTCCAAGACCGCGGCCGGAGTGAGCCTCTTCTACCCGAACGATGCGTGGAACAACTTCCTCGGCTACCGCCGCGTGGGGGACGGCTTCCAGCCCGCCCTGGGCTTCGTGCCGCGGCCCGGCGTGCAGCAGGTGAACGTCGCGTTCAACTTCCTCCCGCGCCCGACCGCCCCGGGACTCAGGCGCTGGCTCTACCAGGCGGTGTT
>DATLKW010000327.1:0-6517 GCA_035538175.1 Gemmatimonadales bacterium
CTGACTTCTACCAGCGACTCGGTGCAGTTCGATCCCCGCGGCCTCCGGATCGTTAACGCGATGACCGTCGTGCACTTCACGGGCAACGTGAACTCAAGCACCGACTCGCTGCTGATCAACCAGCTCGGCAAGGTGGTGCGCTAATGAAGCGCGAACAGGGGTTCACCGTGGTCGAGGTGGTGGTCGCCGTCCTGATTCTCACGATCGGCCTCTTGGCCCTCATGTCGAGCTCGGCGCTCGTGACGCGCATGATCGCGCGCGGGGGCCGGACCGCGGCGATGGCCACCTTCGCGACCCAGCGCTTGGAGCAGCTCCGCGTGTTGGGGTGCGCTTCGCAGGTCGGGGGCACCGACACGTTGTGGCGGGGCAGCACCCCGATCGACGTTAACACCTGGCGCTTCGTCGCGGCGGGCGCGAACCACTGGCGCATCGTCATGACCGAAACCTACGTCACCCAGGCCAACACCTGGCGCACGGACAGTTCAGAAACGGAGGTCTCGTGCCTGCGCTAAAGGGTCGGGGGTTCACCCTCGTCGAACTGCTGGTCGCGCTGGTGCTCCTCGGCATCGTCTCGACGGCCATCTACCAGGCGCTCACCGCGAACCAGCGCACCTTCATCGCGCAGACCGAGCGCATCGGCCTGCAGCAAAACATCCGGGCGGCCGCGAACATCCTGCCGGGCGAGTTCCGCCTGCTCGACGCGGCGGAGGGGGACATCTCGGCGATGTCCGCCACCCAGATCACGATGCGCGCGATCCGCAAGCTCGGCTTCATCTGCTTGCCGCCCACCTTGCCGGGCATCGGCAACCTCGCGATGACGATCCGGGCGCAGCCCTTTTTCGGGGGCACGAGCACGTTCGCCAACAACGACTCGATGTTGATCTTCAACGAAGGGGACCCGACCACGCGCACCGACGACAGCTGGATCGCCGCTCAGGTGAAAGCGGACCCGGGTGCCACGACGTGTCCCGACTCTGGGGGTGGGTTGCCCCCGGGCTACTCGGTGACCATCGCGCCCGGGTGGGCGGCGGGCAATAAGAACGTGGCCAACGCCATCACCAACGGGTCGCCGGTATTCAGCTTCGTCAGCCTGAACTACGGGCTCTTCCAGTGGAGCGACGGCCGCTGGTACGTCGGGGACTCGACCGCGGGCCAGAGCTGGATCCCGATCATCGGGCCGGTCACGAGCACCGGGCTCACGTTGACCTACTACGACACGCTCGGCGTCGTGACCGCCACGCCGGCGAACGTGGCCTCAATCGGGATCGTGCTTCGGGCGCAGACGTCGGTGCCGGTGCGCCAGGAGTATGCGGGCACGACCACGTATCAAGTAGACAGTGTGACTACGCGGGTCGCGCTGCGGAACAACCCGCGGTGCGGGCCCCCGCTCGGACCCTGCACTTAAGCCCCGAGCGGCCAGGTGATGACTGCCAAGGAGTCGACCATGAAGCGGATCTTGCGGGACGAGCGCGGGATGGCTCTCGCGCTCGCGATCGTCGCCCTCGTCATCGTGGGCGCCCTCGTCGCCGGCGCGCTGTTCTCCGGCATGCAGGAGCAGCGTGCGGCGGAGAACTCGCGGCGCGTGCTCCAAGCGTTCGGCGTCGCCGAGGAAGAGGCGTACGACGTCATCAACCAGTGGAACACGCAGGTCTACAACGGGCAGAAGGTCTACCCGCTCGACTCCACCGCGCTCGTGACCGGGTGGCCGACTACGTGGGCCAACTCTGCCAACCAGACGGGCGTCTACGGCGGCTATGTCTACCGCCTGAACGGCCAGCAGTACCTGGTCGACGTCACGGCGCGGGACTTGGTGAGCTACGGCAACGCCGCGCTGCAGCAGGAGGGCGGCGGCGGACGCGAGCGGCTCGGGCTGCTCGTGCGCAACAAGCCGTTCCAGTTCGCCATCAAGGCCGCGCTCACGACCGGCAACGGGGACGCCGTGGGCGGTAACTCGACGATCAGCGGGATCGATCAGTCACCCACCAACTGGGCAGGCTGCGGCCCGACCGGCAACGCCGTGGGCGGCATCCGCGCTGCCTCGGGTGACGTGGTCACGATCAGCGGCAGCGCCCACGTCACCGGGAACCCCCCGGTGATCATCGACACGAGCGTACACGCGTCGACCTTCGACACCTACTACAACCTACTCGTGTCGATGGCGAACATCACGATCCCCGCGACAACCTTCGCGACCGCCATCGCCCCGGCCCTGAACGCGAGCGGCCAATGCGACAGGACCGTGTCGACCAACTGGGGCGACCCGTTGAATCCGACGCTCCCGTGCGGGAACTACTTCCCCATTATCCACATCACGGGGACTGGGGCTACGACCACGATCAACGGGACGGAAGGGCAGGGGATTCTTCTCGTCGATGGCACGCTCGCCGTCCAGGGTGGGTTCCAGTTCTACGGCATTACGATCGTCAAGGGCAGCTTGAAGACGGCCGGCGCCGGCACCTCGCCGGCGCACTTCTGGGGCGCGACCATGGTGCAGGACAGCGTGCAGGTGGGCACGAACACGCTCACCGGCAGCGCGAACCTGCTGTACTCGACGTGCACGATCCAGACGGCGCTGAACCGGACCGCGCCCGGCGTCATGATGCGCTCGCGGGGGTGGGTGCCGCTGTTCTAAGCTGCGGTTCGGCCTGGGGACAACTCGGGCCCGCAGCGGGGCCGATAAGTCGTCGCTTCGTCTCTTAACATGTTGTAGTGATTGATGTTATAGCACGTGACGGACCACACAGCGACCAAGGCCGACAGATGCGAGCTTTGGACGTCCTTAGTGGCGGGAGCAGCCTGGGGTAGAGCCTTCCCCGGCCCTCCTAACAGACTGAGGCGAAGGCACTTAAGGCAAGCAGCGCCCCTCCTTGAGTTCCGCCTCCACAACTGGGAGTGAGTCAATGCGTGCCTTAATGCTACTGGCCGCCCTGGTCGCGGTCCCCTTCGCCGCAAGCGTTGCGCAGGACCGTGACGATTCGCAACGGAGCAAGCAGTGCTCCAAGTTCGCGGCCCATCGTGACAACGACGGTCGGCGTACCGGCCAGGACGCGAACAAGGATGAGGGCCGGTCCGACGGGGACCGGGAGCACAGCAAGCAGTGTCCCCCCGCCGATCCGCCGAGCAGCGGCGGGACGGGCGGGAGCAGCGGTGGTTCGACCTCGAGCTGCGGCCCGACCGTGTCGGGCGGCAACGCCGTGATCTCGGGGCAGGTAACCAATAGCAGCTTCGTCGGCGTCCCGGGCGTGTGCGTCCAGATTTCCGTGAACGGCGCGCTCGTGGCCGGCGCCGTGACGGACGCCTTGGGGAACTACAGCGCCTCGGTGGCCGCGAGCGGCCAAACGTTCACGGTCTGCCTCGCGGGATCCGCGGCGGCGACCCAGTCGTGGCCGGCTTCGAACATTGGGTTCCCGCAGTGCACGCCCACCCAGGCCGGGTACGGATTCGTGCTGACGGCCGGCGGCCAGGGGCTCATGGCGAGCTTCACGATCTAACGGACTTTCGGGAGCTTTCGGTAGCATCGGACAGGCCCTGGGCGCCTTCGCTCAGGGCCTGTCGCGCCGGATGGGGTGCAAAGCTGTAAAGCGCAGTGTTTTCAACGTGTTAGCGGTTTCTGCGGTCGCACAACCGCCGCCTCGTCGCCTGCGTTTCGCCCTCGGAAGAACGACCTAACTCTAGGCCATTAAAGTAGTTGGTGGTTCGGTCTCAAGTAGCTTCGAGGCTTGACAGGATAAGAGGTCAGTCTTACTGTAGTTTGCCCCAGACCCATCCTCTCTCTAACGCTAGGCAACTATGGCCCTCTTCGGGCTCCTGGGCGGCAAAAAAACCTCGGTCGGCTTAGACATCGGCTCCGGCATCATCAAGGTGGCCGTCATCGACCACAGTGGCAGCGAGGCCGAACTGGTCAAAGTCGCCACCACCGAGGTCGCGGCGGACGCCATCGTCGAGGGCGAAGTCATGGACCCCGGGATCGTCGCCGAGGCGATCCGGGGGCTCTTCTCCACAGCGGGCGTGAAGCAGAAGTCCGTCGTCACGGCGGTCGGGGGCCGGGACGTGATCGTCAAGAAGATTCAGATGGATCGCATGAAGGAGGCGGATGCCCGGGAGGTGATTCGCTGGGAGGCGGAGCAACATGTCCCCTTCGACATGGCCAATGTCGAGCTCGATTTCCAGATCCTCGACCCCGACGCCGAAGGCTTGCAGATGAGCGTGCTCCTCGTCGCTGCCAAGCGCGAGCTCGTCGAGAGCCGCACCTCGCTCCTTGCGGAGGCCGGGCTCGAGGCGGCGATCATCGACGTCGACGCCTTCGCCATCCACAACGCGTTTGAGCTGAACCACCCCGACGCCATGCAAGGCGTCGTCGGGCTCGTCAACGTCGGGCACGAAGTGACCAACGTGAACATCCTCGAGGACGGCGTCCCGGTGCTCACCCGCGACCTCTCGGTCGGGACCCGGCGCTTCCGCGAGGACCTGCAACGCGACAAGGGCATCTCGGCCGAGGATTCCGAGCGGCTCGTCCAGGGGCAGACCCAGAGCGCGGATCTCGCGCCCTATGTGGACGCCCGGGCCGAGGAGATCGCGGTCGGCGTGGAGCGGGCGGCGGCCTTCCTCGCCACGGCGTCGCGGTCGGCGGGGGGGCTCGCCCGCGTGTACACGATCGGCGGCGGGGCGCGGATTCCGGGGATGAACGAAGCCCTCTCGACCAGGCTGCGGGTCCCGGTCGAATTCGCGAGCCCCGTGCAGCGCCTGCGGGTCCGGGACGACGTGTTCGAAGCGGTGGCGCTCGATGAAGTGGCGCCGCTCCTGATGCTGTCGGTGGGCTTGGCGCTGAGGCGCGCCGCATGATTGAAATCAACCTGCTGCCAGGGAAGAAGGGCGGGAAGAAGCCCAGCGCCGCCGGCGCCGGGTTTCGGTTGTCGCTCCCCGACTTCCGGGGCCTCATCGCGACCGTCAAGAACCCGTGGCTCCTCATCGTAAGCGCGGCCGCGTTGATCGTGGTGGGGGGCGGGCTGCTCGCCTTCGTCACGCAGAGCACCCGCCTGAAGGTGCTCGAGTCGCGGCTCGAGGGCGTGCGCGCCGAGAAACGGCGCTTCGACATCGTGATCGCCCAGAAGCGGCAGTCCGAGAGGATCCGCGATTCGCTCGTCTTCCAGATCAACATGATCCGCGGCATCGACGCGGACCGCTACATCTGGCCCCACGTACTCGACCAACTCACCAAGGCGCTGCCCCCCTACACCTGGCTGACGAGCATCACCGCCGGTGCTGGCACCGGCGCGACAATTGCGCCCCCGCGCCCGGCCGCGCCCGGGGACACGACCCCGGCGATCCCACCGGTGCTGGTCTGGATCCAGGGGAGCACCGTGGACATTCAGGCCTACACGACCTTCTTGCGCCAGCTCGCGGCCTCGCCGTGGCTCACTGACGTCTCGCCCGCGACATCGCAAACGATCATCGAAGCGGATCGGCCCGTGACGGCCTTCAACGTGTCGGTCCGCTATCGCCCGGCGGACTCGGTCTACATCCGGACCGTGCCGGTAGTCCAGGTGGGGAGGTAGCGCCGTGGCCCTCATCCCCCAGGACAAACAGAGCCAGGTGTTCCTGCTGCTCACCATCGTCCTCGCCGGCGTGGGGTGGGCGTTCTACACCTATTGGTATGAACCCACGAGCAAGCAGATCGCTGCCGCGCAGGTGGAGATCGACAGCCTGCAGCGCGTGATCGACCGCGCCAAACAGGACCTGGCGAGCGGCACTGTCGAAGACCTGCGGCGCAAGGTGGAGCAGTACACCGCGCTCCTCGGCGTGCTGCGGCGGCTCGTGCCGGAGAAGAACGAGGTCCCTGCGCTCATCGACGACATCTCGACCAAAGCCAAGGTCCGCGGGGTGGCGATCGGGAAGCTCGAGCCCCAAGCCGTCGAAGTGGGGTCGCCGTTCGATACCTACAAGTACCGCCTCGAGATCATCGGCCACTACGACCAGCTCGGCGAGTTCCTGTCGGACATCGCCAGCCTCGATCGCATCATCGTCCCGCAGGACTTGAACCTGAAACCTGCGCAACAGCAGGCGCAGAAGCTCCTCGGGGACACCCTGGGCGCCCTGCTCGAAGCGCAGTTTGCGATTCGCACCTTCGTCAAGTCGACGGCTCCGCCGCCTCCCCCCGCAGGGAAGAAGCCGGCCGCTCGCCCCGGCGCGGCGCCAGGGGGAACGTCGCAGTGAAAGCGCGCGTGGCCGCTCTCCTCGTGGCCCTCGTCGCGACGGGCCCGCTCGCGGCTCAGGCGAAGCCCAAGCCGCAACCAGCGGGGAAGCCCACGCCCGCCGGCAAGCCGGCCGCCGGCAGGCCTGCGGCCGCGGCGGCCAAGCCCGCGCCCGCGACGCCCGCGCCCGCCACGCCCGCCCCCAGGCCCGACAGTGCACGGGGTGCGGCGGCGCCCAAACCCGACAGCAACGCGGCCCCGGTGCTCAAGCGCGAGGTCTTCTCCTACGAAGGCGGCGGGCGCGATCCGTTCCTCTCGCTGCTCAA